>NZ_JBVVQV010000010.1:173563-217480 GCF_055811235.1 Mesorhizobium sp. WSM4810
AATTCTGGGGGGGCGGGGGCCCAAAAAAAAAAACCCAAAATTTTTTGTCCCCCCCCCCCCCCCCCCAAAAAACAACACCCCGTCCCCCCCCCCCGGGGTTGCGGGGCCGGGGCCCCCCCGAAGCGATTCTATTTGCTGATCAGCCCGGTACCACCAGCACCTTGACCTCGCCTGGCGCAGGCGGATTGGCGATCACCGCAGCCGCATCCTCAAGCGTCACCTGCCGGGAGATGAGGTTGTCGATCTCGATCGCACCCGAGGCGATGAGATTGGCAGCCCGGCGATGCGTAAACGGATTGAGGAACGACCCCAGCACCCTCAATTCCCGGAACAACAGGTCGAAAGGCTCGAATTCGGCCTTCATGCCTTGAGGCATCACGCCGACGACGACAACCGTGCCACCGGCCCTGGCGAGCCGCATCGATTGCTCGACCGTGTCCCTTACGCCGGCACATTCGAACACCACATCGACACCACCCGGCAGGAGGCCCGACGGACCGACGACCGTGTCGATGATGTCGCAAGCGGTTGGATCGACCGTCGCTGTTGCGCCCAATTCTTCTGCAAGGGCACGCCGCGAGGCCTGGCGCGTCGACAGGATGATTGTCGTCGCGCCGGCAAGCCTCGCCAGTTGCACGGTGAGCAGGCCGATCACGCCGCCGCCAAGCACGGCGACCGAGGAGCCGGGTCTGATCTGCGCCAGGTCCACGCCATGCAGGCAGCAGCCAAGCGGCTCGCAGAACGCGCCATGCGTCGGCCTCAGGTCTTTCGGGAGGAGGAAGGCCTGCTTGTGAGGCAGCACGACATATTCGGCGAAGCCGCCGTCGCGGCGGATGCCGATGGCAACCAGATTATGGCACAGATTGATGCGACCGGCGTGGCAGTGCGGACAGTGCCCGCAGGCGATGTTGGGATCGCCGGTGACGCGATCGCCGACCGAAAAGCCGGACACGGCGGTTCCAATCGCCTCGACGATCCCGGAGAATTCATGTCCGAGCGTCACCGGCGGCGTACAGGGAAATTCGCCATGGAAAAGATGCCGGTCGGTGCCGCAGACGCCGCAGGCCTCGATCCGTACCAGGAGATCGTCCGGCCCGGCCACGGGCTTGTCGACCTCCCGAAGGGCGATGCTGCCGACGCCCTCCAGCCGCACCGCTTTCATGTCTGTAGAGCCTCCGGCGTCAATTGAAACTCGGTGGTTGGGACAGATTGGGCGCTGGCGCTGCCGGCTTGGCAGCCGGCGTTTCACCGAAATTCGGCGGCTGCGACAGATCCGGTGCAGGCGCAGTCGGCGCCGTGCCGCCATCCGCAGGCGGAACGCCGAGCGGCGACAGGCTCGGCGTTTCCGGCACCTGGTAGTCGATCGTGCCCGGGTCCGCTGCCGTGCCCTTGTAGTGCATCACCATTTGCGGGAAGGCGATGGTCAAGCCGATCATGATCACCTGGATGCAAACGAAGGGCACCGCCCCCCAATAGATCTGGCCGGTGGTTACCGGCGCGATCTTTTTGCCGGTGAGGCGATCGAGATAGGGCACCCGGGCGGCGACCGAACGCAGGTAGAACAGCGCGAAGCCGAATGGCGGGTGCATGAAGCTGGTCTGCATGTTGACGCCGAGCAGCACGCCGAACCAGATCAGGTCGATTCCGAGCTTGTCGGCGGCCGGCGCCAAAAGCGGCACGATGATGAAGGCGAGCTCGAAGAAATCGAGGAAGAAGGCGAGCAGGAAGACGAGGATGTTGACGCCGATCAGGAAACCGATCTCGCCGCCCGGCAGCGATGTCAGGAGGTGTTCGACCCAGATATGGCCGTTGACACCGTAGAAAGTGAGCGAGAACACTCGCGCGCCGATCAGGATGAACAGCACGAAGGAGGATAGCCGCGTCGTCGACGCCAGCGCCTGCTTGATCACGTCCAGCGACAGCCGCCCCTTCATCGCTGCCATGATCAGCGCGCCGACAGCGCCCATGGCGCCGCCTTCGGTCGGCGTGGCGATGCCGAGGAAGATGGTGCCCAACACCAGGAAGATCAGCGCCAGTGGCGGGATCAGCACTATGATCACCTGCTGAGCCAGCCGCGACATCATGTTGATCTTCAGGCGCTGGTCGGCGATTGCCACGACATAGATGGAGATCACGCCGATGGTGGCGCCGAGGATGTCGGCGTTTTGGCCCTGCGAGGGCGCCAGATAGCGATAGGCCGCGTAGGAAACCACGATTGCCGCCAGCACCGCGACCAGCAGCGACAGGACACCGTGGCCGAGGGTGCGGGCCTCAAGTGGCAGCGCCGGCATCGAGTTCGGCCGAATGATCGACATGATCACGATATACATCGTATAAAGGCCGGTCAGAACCATCCCCGGGATCAGCGCACCCGCATACATGTCGCCGACCGAGCGGCCGAGCTGGTCGGCCAGAACGATCAGCACCAGCGACGGCGGAATGATCTGGGCGAGCGTGCCCGACGCGGCGATGACGCCGGATGCCACACGGCGGTCATAGCCGTAGCGCAGCATGATCGGCAGCGAGATCAGGCCCATGGCGATGACGGAGGCAGCCACCACGCCCGTGGTTGCGGCAAGCAGCGCGCCGACGAAGATCACGGCATAGGCGAGGCCGCCGCGGATCGGCCCGAACAATTGGCCGATCGTATCGAGCAGGTCCTCGGCCATGCCCGATCGTTCGAGCACGATGCCCATGAAGGTGAAGAACGGGATGGCCAGCAGCGTGTCGTTCGACATTACCCGGCTGCCGTAGAAATTGTCCGGCAGCGCGTGCAGCAGCGGCCAGGCGAGATTGATCGAGCCGCCTGAATAGGGTGACAGCACAACGCCGATGAAGAAGAACAGCAGGCCGTTGGCGGCGAGCGAGAAGGCGACCGGATAGCCGATCAGCAGGAAGATGACCAGCGAGGCGAACATGATCGGCGCCATGTTCTGGGCGATGAACTCGATCACGAGCGCACCTCTTCGGCGAGCGCCTTCGCTTCGAGTTCGGCTTGCTCATGCACCGATATGAACGGGGTGGGATCGTCCATGTCGCCGCGCATGATGGCGACCTTCTTGATGATCTCGGAAATGCCCTGAAGCGCTAGCAGGAAAAAGCCGGCCAGCAGGATCGCCTTCGCCGGCCAGATGATCAGCCCGCCCGAATTGTTCGACATTTCGCCGCTGCGAAACGACAGCGACACATAGGGAACAAAATAGATCACCATCAGCGTGACGAACGGCATCAGGAAAAAGAGGTGACCGAAGAGGTCGATCCAGTGCTGCACGCGGCGCGAGAACATGCCGTAGACGACGTCGATGCGGATATGGTCGTTCTGCTTGAGCGTGTAGGCGGCGGCCAGCATGAAGGCGGCGCCGAACAAATACCACTGCAGTTCCAGCCAGGCGTTCGACGACATGTCGAACGTCTTTCGGATCACCGCATTGGCGGCACTGACCAGCACTGCCAGCAGGATCAGCCACGACACCCATTTGCCGATGAACTCGTTCACACGGTCAATGGTTCTGGATAGAGTGAGAAGCCCTGCCATACATTCCTCCCTTTACGCATCAGCCCGAAAATCGGTGTCGATTTCGGAAAGCACGGTGCGTGACTCAAAGAATTAGCGGCGCGCCGATTCCCGCTTGTTTTCCGCCGCTTCAATGTGGCGCAACGGTATGCCGTGCGTGGCCCGGCGGGTCAACACAGGGCAGACCGAGTAAAACAATCTTGTGGGATGGGGAAGGGGCGAAACAGCCGCGGAAGGGATCATGCGCAAAAATCAAAGTGGCAGCCAACGCTAGCCGGGTTGGCGCAGTCAGACGATCTTGCTCTGGTCTCGCCCGGCGCCGATCAGCACCAGCATGGCGACGAGGAACAGATACATCCAGGCGTCGCGCCACTCGACCGGAAAATAGCCGGCCCACAGCGATTCGGCCATGCCGAAAGCGGCAGCGCCAAGTGCTGCCCGCAACGGCGAGAGATAGCCGCCCACCGCCGTCACGAACAGGATTTTCAGCCCGTAGACCAGGCCGGAGCCGAAGCTGATGTTGCCATAGTAGAGGCCGGCGAGCACACCGGCCAGCGCCGCGCAAAGGCCGCCGGCGAGCACCGCGTGCCGAAACACCGCGCGCACGTCGACGCCGCACATGGCGGCGGCTTTGGGGTCGTCGGACACGGCGCGCCAGCGCCGGCCGAAACTCGAGCGGGCGAACGCCCAGGAGGCGAGCACAATGGTTGCCACGACGATCCCGCAGTCGAGCAATTGGATAAGCGTCAGGGTGGCATTGAAGTTGGCCCCGTTCGCAAAAATGATGGGCTGGGCCAGCATTGGCGGCAGCCACAGATCATGCGTGTCAGCGGCGATGCGGCTTGCCTCCGACAGCAGCAGCAATATGCCCAGCGTCGTCACCACGATCGCATTGGGCGTGCGGTCGGCCAGCGGCTCGAAGATGCTGCGCGACAGGACATGGCTGATCAGCCCCGCATACAGGAACGCCGCGACAATACCGAGCGCGACGGCCGCGAACAGGGTCAGCCACAGGGCCTGATAGCCGAAGGCCGCGGTGAGGATCATCGTCTGTCCGCAAAAGGCGAACAGCGCCCCATAGGCGAGGTTCGTCCGGTGCAGGATGCCGTTGGTCAGCACATAGCCGAAGGCGAGCAGGGCATAGAGCGCGCCGGAATGCAGCCCGTTCAGCACCTGCTGGAAGAAATAGAGCATGCCAATGTCCTTGGATCGCGGAGAACCGCGTCCGTGCGGAGCAGATTTGCATCGGCAATCTAACTTGTCAAACGCAGCTTATCGGTTAGAAATGGCGCCCATGACGGTTTCCTGGACCCCGCACCGCTTCACTGGCGGCCTTCTTGCGCTCGACACGGCGAACACCGTCGTGCTGCGCGGCGATCCCCGGAAAACCTTCGACCGGTTCAAAGATCCGGCGGAGATCGCCCGTTTCGCCGACACGGCGAGCGTCTTTCGCGCCGCCGAGCTTGGCGGCAGGCGGCTCGAAGCGCCGTTCCCGGACAAGATAGCGCCGGTCGTGCTGGCGATCCGCGAGACGACCGACCGGCTGTTTCGTCGTGCGGTGTCGAAGGGCGCGGTCACTACAGGCGATCTACCGGGCTTCCTGAAGGCCTGCGCCGACGGTCTCGCGGACGGCCGCACCGAGATCGGTGCGCCGGGACGGCCGTTCGGCGAGCCGGCGACGCCCATCGCCTTCGAGGCGGCACTGGCGGTTTCCGCACTGTCGCTGCTGCAGGCTGACACCGTCGCAAGGCTGAGGATCTGCCCCAATTGCAGCTGGTTGTTTCTCGACCGAAGCCGCAATTCCAGCCGTCGTTGGTGCGACATGGCGGTGTGCGGCAACCGCCAGAAGGCAAGTCGCCACTATCGCCGCCGAACGGCAGCCAGAGGGACCGCCAATGTCTAGGAAAATCTTGCGCCTGATCGTTGTCGGCGCCATGCTCGTGGCCGCGGCAACGCTCGGCGCCTGCCGCGATACCGGCAAGGACGGCGAAGGCAGATTGTTCGAGATTTCCGGCAGGCTGGTCGTCTTCAATTATCGCCTCGCAAGGGCAACCTTTGTCGTCACGCTGAGGCCGCTGCAGCCTATGGAGGAAGGACAGGTTGCGGTCGCCAGCTTCCAGAACCCAGCGGGCGGCGAGCCACTGATCGTCGAACAGAAAATCTGGCCGAAGCTCGGCAAGGTGTCGCTGGAGAGCCCGGCGCTTTCCTGCATCGTCAAGGACAAGCCCTATGCGATATCGATCAGCATCAAGGATGCCAACGGTGCAATCCTCCAGAAGATCGACACCACGCTGATGTCGACGCAGGACCAATCGGTCCTGCCCGACCGGCCGCTGGTCATCGATCAGCTCTATACGCCCAATCCAGAGCTTGCCGGCCATCCGGACGGCAAGCTGCCGGGCGCGCCCAAGCCCGACTGTTCGAAGGCCGGCTGACGCGACATCGCCGGTATCGGTCGCGGCCGGAATATTCTTGGCGCTGGACCAATTGGTGCGCGTTTCTTACAGAATCGGGCGTGGACCGGATCGTTTGTTGCGCTTCGCCTGGCATCTTCGATTTTGTTTGACCTGCCCGGCAAGGGGAGAAACACTGCAGCCTCCAACTCCGACGTTGGCTGCGCTCGAACTGCGGCCTCCGCAGAGGAAATGCCTGATGACGCTGCATGATGTCTCGCTCGACGACAAGTTCGACCTGCGAAAGGAGCGCATCTTCCTTTCCGGCGCACAGGCGGTCATCCGAATGCTTTTGATGCAGCGCGAGCGCGACCGCCGGGTTGGCCTGAACACCGCTGGCTTCGTCTCCGGCTATCGCGGCTCGCCGCTCGGCGGCCTCGACATGCAGCTTTGGAAGGCCAGGAAGCAGCTCGCCCAGTCGGACATCGTCTTCCAGCCCGGCCTCAACGAGGAACTCGCGGCCACCGCCTGCTGGGGATCGCAGCAGGCCGAATTGCTGGGCGAGGGCACGCATGACGGCATCTTTTCGGTCTGGTACGGCAAGGGACCGGGCGTCGACCGCTCCGGCGACGTCTTCCGCCATGCCAATCTTGCCGGCTCGTCAAGACATGGCGGCGTGCTCGCCCTGATGGGCGACGACCACATGGCCGAATCCTCGACCAACGCGCACGCGACCGAGTTCCTGTTTGTCGACACCATGGTGCCGATCCTCAATCCGGCCGGGGTCCAGGAGATCATCGACTATGGGCTCTATGGCATTGCCATGTCGCGCTTCGCCGGCACCTGGGCGGCGATCAAATGCGTCAAGGACAACATCGAATCGACGGCTTCGGTCGATGCCGCGCTCGAACGGCTTGATATCGTCGTCCCGGACTTCAAGATGCCGCCCGGCGGCCTCAACATCCGCAACGAGATCGATATGCTCGGCCAGGAGGAGCGACTGCATGAATACAAACGCGCCGCCGCTTCGGCCTTTATCCACGCCAACGGGCTGAATCGGATCGTCTATTCCGGCGGCAGTGGCCCGAAGCTTGGCATCGTCACCGTCGGCAAGAGCTATCTCGATGTTCGCCAGGCGCTGGAAGACATCGGCGTCGACGAAGCCGCCGCCAACCGCATCGGCATCAGGCTGTTCAAGGTTGGCTGCCCGTGGCCGCTCGACCTGCAGCACATCACCGACTTCGCTCGCGGCCTCGACACCATCGTCGTCGTCGAGGAGAAACGCTCGCTGATCGAGGTGCAACTGCGCGAGAATCTTTACGGCACCGCCATGCAGCCGATCATCGTCGGCAAGAAGGACGAGCGCGGCGACGGGCTGTTCCCGGCCAAGGGCGCGCTCGATCCCAACGACATCGCCATCGCGCTCGGGGAGAGAATCTTGCGGACGATCGGTCCGTCGGACGAGATCGCCGCGCGGGTGGCGAAACTTCGCCAGTTCCAGGCGATGCTCGCCGAGACAACAGACTTTGCCTCGCGCACGCCCTTCTTCTGCTCCGGCTGTCCGCACAATTCCTCGACCAAGGTGCCCGACGGCTCGCTCGCCGCCGCTGGCATCGGCTGCCATTTCATGGCGCTGTGGATGGATCGCAACACCGTAGGTTTCACCGCCATGGGCGGTGAGGGCGCGCAATGGGTCGGCCAGGCGCCGTTCTCGAAGCGCGACCACATCTTTCAGAATCTCGGCGACGGCACCTACAACCACTCCGGCGCGCTGGCGATCCGCTTCGCGCTGTCGACCGACGCCAACATCACCTACAAGATCCTCTACAACGACGCCGTCGCCATGACTGGCGGCCAGCCGCACGAGGGTGGCCTGACCGTGGACATGATCGCCAGGCAGGTGCGGGCCGAGGGCGTCGAGCGGATCGCCATCGTCACCGACGAGCCGGCCAAATATACCGGCAAGGTCGAATTCCCTGCAGTCGCCACCATCCATCATCGCGACGACCTCGACCTCGTGCAGCGCGAGTTGCGCGCGGTCAGGGGCACATCCGTGCTGATCTACGACCAGACCTGCGCCGCCGAAAAGCGCCGCCGCCGCAAGCGCGGCACTTTCCCCGATCCCGACAAGCGCGTCTTCATTAACGAACTGGTCTGCGAAGGCTGCGGCGATTGTGGGGTGCAGTCGAATTGTGTGTCGATCCAGCCGGTCGAGACCGAATTCGGCCGCAAGCGCAAGATCGATCAGTCGAGCTGCAACAAGGATTTCTCCTGCATCAACGGCTTCTGTCCGTCCTTCGTCACCGTGCATGGCGCCAAGATCAGGAAGGCCGAGGGTATGGCCGGCACCACCGATCCGCTCGACGGCGTGCCCGCGCCCGCGGAATTCCCGCTCGGCGACCAAGGCTGGGCGGCGATCATCGACGGCGTCGGCGGCACCGGCGTCGTCACCATCGGCGCGGTGCTTGGCATGGCGGCTCATCTCGAAGACAAGGGCTGCGGCATGATCGACATGGCCGGCCTTGCCCAGAAGGGCGGCTCGGTGTTCACCCACGTCCGCATCGCGCGCAGCCCGGACGATATCCATGCCATCCGCGTTTCGGCCGGCAAGGCAGACCTTGTGCTTGGCTGCGACCTCGTCGTGTCGGGCGCCCAAAAGGTGCTCGCCGCGGTGCGCGAAGGCCACACGATCTTCCTCGCCAACACCGCGGAGATCATGCCCGGCGAGTTTACCCGGTCGGCCGATTTCTCGCTGCCCGTTGAGCGGCTGAAAAAGGCGATCCGCACTGCCGCCGGCGACGACAAGGCGCATTTTTTCGATGCCACCCGCACCGCCACCGCGCTGTTCGGCAGCTCGCTCGGCGCCAACATGTTCATGCTTGGCTTCGCCTTTCAGCATGGTGGCTTGCCGCTGTCTGCCGAGGCAGTCGAAAAGGCGATCGAGCTCAACGGCCAGTCGGTGGCGATGAACGTCTCAGCCTTCCGCTGGGGCCGCCGCGCCTCCCACCAGCCGGATTTCGTGCGCGCCCTCGTCGTTCAGCCGGGCACGGCCGCACAGAACACCGCTGTCGCCGAGACGCTCGATGACGTCATCGCCCGCCGCGTCGCCTTCCTCACCGCCTATCAGAACGCCGCTTATGGCAAGCGCTATGCCGACAGAGTGGCCGTGCTGCGCAAGGCCGAAGCCAGCGTGGCGCCCGGTTCGACTGATGTGACCGAAGCCGCCGCGAGGAACCTGTTCAAGCTGATGGCGATCAAGGACGAATACGAGGTGGCAAGGCTCTACACCGATGGCTCCTTTGCCGCTGAACTGGGCAAGCAGTTCCAGAGCTACGACAAACTCGAATTCCATCTCGCGCCGCCGATCATGGCCAGGCGCGGCAAGGACGGCAAGCCGAGGAAGTCGAGCTTCGGTCCCTGGATGATGAAGGGATTCCGCCTGCTGGCAGCGATGAAAGGCTTGCGCGGCACGGTCTTTGATGTGTTCGGCTACAGCTCCGAAAGGCGTATGGAACGGCAGCTTCTTGCGCAGTACGAGGCCGACCTGGAGCTTGTCGCCGGCGCGCTGGCGCCAGGCAAGGTCGAGGCCGCGGCAGCGCTTGCCTCGGTGCCGGCACTCATTCGCGGCTATGGTCACGTCAGGCGGGCCAGCGCCGAAAAGGCCGCCGGCGAGCGCCTGAGGCTGCTCGATCGCCTGGCGAAGACACCGGCTCGGCCGGAACTCCAGGCCGCCGAGTGATCGATGTCTTGTTTACCTGAAGGGTAGCTTCCCTGGCGTTAGCCGACCTGATGGTGAGGCCCGGAACCGCCTCTCTAAATCTTTCTTAAGGCTGATGTGACACAGCTTGCCTCCCCAGGGTGGGACTCAGGCGTGAATCTGAAAAGAAAAAACGAGATCCCGGTCGACGTCTACATTCCGTTCGTGGAAACTCTGTTCCGCGACAGCCTGACGCTTTCGATTGGATTCTTTGCCCAAACCCTGCTGGTCGCCCTGGTCTACTGGAAGACCAGGGATCCGATCTACATTGCGGTGGTCGCCGGATTTCTGATCGTCGCATTTCTGCGCCTGCGTAACATCAGAAAATACCGCCACGCCCCGTCACCCAGGAATTGGGAGGAGGCGCGCCGCCGCGAAAATGATTACATTTTCTACGGCTCCATGCATGGTTTCATGCTGGGCGCCTTCTGTTTCGCCGGCATCTACTTGGCGCATGACAACTATGCCGAAATCGCCGCTGTCTGCGTTACGCTGGCGTCCGCCACGGCGATCGCCGGCCGCAATTACGGCTCCCCGAGGATGGTCATGATCTTCATCATGACCATGACGTGGTCGATCTCGCTGGGCTTTATCCTGCGTGGCGATGTCTACCATGTGATCCTCGGTCTGATGTCGGCTCCCTTCCTATTCGCGATCAAACGCTTCGCCGATGTGGTCAGGGAGGTGCTTTTCGCCGCTTTGTCCGAAGAGAAGAAGGCGAACCGCCTCGCCCAGCGCTTCAATCGGGCGCTGAACACCATGTCGCACGGGCTTGTCATGCTCGGCCCTGACGGCCGGGTGGTGGTGGCCAACGCCGAAGCCGCGCATCTGATGTCGCTCAAGTCGCCCGACGCGCTGCTCGGGCGATCGATCCACGGCCTGCTGATGCGCGGCGTTGCCGGCGGCATGCTGGCGCCGAAGGACTGCCGCTACATCGAAGCCCAGCTTACGCGCGCCCTGCGCGAGGGCCGCGACCGCAAGGTTCTCGTCTCGCTCGCGAACGGGCAGCACTATGAGTTCTCGGCGCGTGAGGGCAGCCAGGAACTGGGCGTCATCACCTTCGAGGATGTGACGGCCCGCGTCGAGGCAGAAGGCAAGATCCGCTTCATGGCGCGCTACGACAGCCTCACCGGCCTGCCCAACCGCGCCTATTTCCACGAGCTGATCGGAGAGGCCATGGCATCCGGTGACCTCGAGCGTCTCTGCGGGCTCGCCGTGCTCGACCTCGACGACTTCAAGAGCGTCAACGACACGCTTGGCCACCCGGTCGGCGACGGATTGATCTACGCCGTGGCGGAGCGGCTGGCAGCGATCGCCGGACCAGGCGTCACCATCAGCCGTTTCGGCGGCGACGAGTTCATGGCCTTCTTCGACCGCGTTGAGGACGAGAGCCACCTGACCAGCCAAATCGACGGGATTTTCATTGAACTGCAGGGCGAGGTCGACGTCGCCGGCCACGGACTGCGTATCCAGGCCAGCGGTGGCGCGGTGCTGTCGCGGGTCAGGGATACCGATGTCGACGCCATGATCGTCAAGGCGGACCTGGCGCTCTACAAAGCCAAGGAACTCGGCAAGAACACCTGGCGGCTGTTCGAGGGATCGATGGATGCCGCTTTCCGCAACCGTCAGCTGATGAAGGCGGATCTGCGCACTGCGGTGGAAAGCAAGGGGTTGCGGGTGGTTTACCAGCCGATCGTGGCGATGAGCACGATGCGCATAGCCAGCTGCGAGGCGCTGTGCCGTTGGGACCACCCCGATCTCGGACCGATCTCGCCCAGCATCTTCATTCCGCTGGCGGAGGAAATGGGCATCATCTCCGAGATCAGCACCTTCGTCCTGCATGCGGCGTGCGTCGAATGCGCCAAATGGCCAGCACGGACCAGTGTCTCGGTCAATCTCTCGGCCAAGGACTTTCGCAACCGCGACGTTGTGCAAAAGGTTCGCGATGCGCTCGCCAGCTCCGGCCTCGCCGCCGGCCGCCTGGAGATCGAGGTCACCGAGACGGCGCTGCTCGACGACAAGTCGCTGACGCGTCAGTATATCGAGGAATTGAAGCGGCTTGGCGTGCGCATCGCGCTCGACGATTTCGGCACCGGCTATTCGAGCCTGAGTTATCTCCACAAACTGCCGCTCGACAAGATCAAGATCGACCGTTCATTCCTGATGGACGTCACCCAGAACAGCCGTTCGCTCGAACTGCTCAAGGGCATCGTCAATCTGTCACGGCCGCTGGGGCTTTCGGTGACAGTCGAGGGCGTCGAGACTTTCGAGCAGCTCAAGATCCTGGCCTTGCAGGTCAAGCCGGACCTGGTCCAGGGATTCCTGTTCGGCTCGGCGCTCAGCGCATCCGGTATCGAAACGATGGCGAGCACGGTCTGGCCCTTCGCCAAGGACATCAAGACGGCCAGCAAGGCGACGCATCGCTGAATTCGCCGGAAGACCTGGTACTTTAGTATAATTCTGCCGATTATTAACCTTAATAGCCGGTAAATGATTTCTATCTTGTTTTCATCTTTACATCATACGGCCCTGCCGTAGTGTTGATCGCGGCGGCAGTTGCGGGGAACGAGTTGATGATTGTCGAGTTGACTTCACCTCGCCAAGCGGCGGGTGCGGACGGGACTAATGCGTCTGACGATATGTCCGGCTTTGCCAGGAACGTCTCGGCGATGCTCGAGCGGACGGAATATCGCCGCTGCGACAAGGGCGAAGATCTCGAAGACATTTACAGGTTGCGCTACAAATCTTACCGTCTGAGCGATATGGTCCCGGAGAATCCCGACCATATTGTGCATGACGAGCTCGACGAAGCGGCCAATTGTTCCAAGTTCGGAATCTATATCGACGGCGTTCTGGTCAGTACGCTGCGTATTCACCATGCCTGCAGCGCCACGCCGCAGTCGCCTTCCACGACGGTTTATGGCGACATATTGCGCCCTATGCTGGCGTCTGGTCTGCATTTTGCCGATCCCAGCCGCTTTGCCGCCGATCCGGACTGGTCGCGGGTCTATCCGCAAATTCCGTATCTGACGCTGCGCCTCGCTGGCATGGCATGCTTCTACTTCGACGCGCCTTATTGTCTCTCCACCATCCGCCCGGAACATGCAGGCTTCTATCGTCGCATTTACTGTTCCGAGCAAATTGGCGAGTTACGCAATTATCCGGGCCTGAATTACAAGGTCGTGCTCTACCGAGCCGACGTCAGCGCCATTCGCGAACGGTCTTTCTCCCGGTTCCCATTCTTTCGGTCGACGCCGATGGAGCAGCGCATGCTGTTTGAGACACCCAGTGCCGGTGAACTCGCGCCGCTGACCATTCTGCCGACCGCCAAATACTACCGCGAAGCCGCCTGACAATTGGCAAATTTAGAGCGCGGCTAGAGCTTTCAGGCCGCTTCGGCGTTCTGGGAGGCGCGCCGGTGGTGCGCGGACGACGTCAATCTGCATCGCTTCGGCGGAAATTCTACCGAAAGGAACCCGACATGACCATTCCCACGCTCGCACTCACTCCGTTGATCTCGCTGATTGCCGGCGTGCTGATCCTGGTGATGCCGCGACTCCTCAACTACATCGTCGCGCTCTACCTGATCGTCGTCGGCCTGCTTGGGCTGTTTCCGCAACTCGCCGGCTGAAAATGTCGGCAGGCGCGGCGCGTTAGCCGGAAAGCAAGCGCGAGGCGGCAGCCGCGAGCGCCTCCGAAACGACATCCTGCATCTGGCGGCTCCAATTTTCTTTTGAGGCTGTTGTCTCCAGCGATGCGGCAATAGCGCCATTGCCCTCGGCCTGGCTTTTCGCTATGTGCCTGAAAGATGTCTTCGAAGGGGTATTCCTATGGCTGATCACTCGCCGACCGGTCCTGTCGAACTAGGCGCGAAGATGGACTATGCCGAGCACGACCGCACCTATGCCGGCTTTATCATGCTCGCCAAATACGGGTCGCTGTTTTGCGCCGCCGTGCTTCTGGCAATGGCTTTCGGTTTCTTTGCGGGCGGCTTCTTCTCGGGCTTTGTCCTGTTCGTTCTGATCCTCGCCGTCGGCGCTTTCATTCTCCGGTAAATTCTTCAAAACTCCCTTGCCCGCGACATCGCCGGAAGTTCGGTCGGCGTCCTGCGCAGACAGGTTCCAGCCGAAAGGATCATGCGGTGGGACAGACGGTTTTCATCCCTCGTGAGCTCGATGCGAACGAGCCGCGCGTTGCTGCCTCGCCCGACACGGTGAAGCGGCTGGCGGGGCTGGGGTTTGACGTCATCGTCGAAAGCGGCGCCGGCACGGCATCGCGCATTCCCGACGAGGAGTTCGCCAAGGCCGGCGCTGCGATCGGTAAGGCCGGCGATGTCGCCAAGGCTGATGTGGTGCTGAAGGTGCGCCGGCCTGATGAGGCGGAGCTGAAGGCCTATCGCCCGGACAGTGCCGTCATCGCCATCATCGATCCCTATGGCAACGATGCTGCGGTCGATGCTCTGGCAAGGGCCGGCGTCACGGCCTTCTCGATGGAGTTCATGCCGCGCATCACGCGCGCCCAATCGATGGATGTCCTGTCCAGCCAGGCCAACCTCGCCGGCTATCAGGCGGTGATCGACGCGGCTGCCGAATATGACCGGGCGCTGCCGATGATGATGACGGCGGCGGGCACGGTGCCGGCGGCGAAAGCTTTCGTCATGGGCGTCGGCGTCGCCGGCCTGCAGGCGATCGCTACTGCACGTCGTCTCGGTGCCGTGGTCACCGCCACCGACGTGCGTCCCGCCGCCAAGGAACAGGTCGCCTCGCTCGGCGCAAAGTTCCTGGCGGTCGAGGATGAGGAGTTCAAGGCGGCCGAGACGGCTGGCGGCTACGCCAAGGAAATGTCTAGGGAATACCAGGCCAAGCAAGCCGCGCTGACTGCCGAGCACATCGCCAAGCAGGACATCGTCATCACCACGGCGCTGATTCCCGGCCGTCCGGCGCCGAAGCTCGTTTCGGCCGCGATGGTCGCCTCGATGAAGCCGGGCTCGGTGATCGTCGACCTGGCGGTCGAGCGCGGCGGCAATGTCGAGGGCGCCGTGCCCGGGCAGGTGGTGACCACGGTCAACGGCGTGAAAATCGTCGGCCATATCAACGTGCCGGGCCGCGTCGCTGCCTCCGCCTCGCTGCTCTATGCCAGGAACCTGTTTGCGTTCCTCGAGACGCTGGTCGACAAGACCACCAAGACGCTTGCCATCAACCGCGACGACGAACTGGTCAAGGCGACGATGCTGACCGATGGCGGCCAGGTCGTGCATCCGGCCTTCGCCGGCAAGCCGGCGGTGATGATCGCCTCGGCCGAGCCTGCGAAGCCCGCCGCTGCAAAAAATCCAGCCCTGCCAAAGAAAGCTGCCGCATCCAGGAAACTTGCCGCACCCAAGTCGCCAGCAAACAAGTCGAAAGGGAGCGCGTGATGGACCAAACCTTGCAGAAAGCCCTCGACCAGCTCGACCAGGCTACCGCCGCCGTCCGGCTCGCTGTGCAGGATCTGGCCACAGCTCCAGGCGGCACCGATGCGGCGGGCGACGCCGCGCACGCGCTGTCCGGCGGGGCAATCGATCCGTTCGTCTTCCGCTTCGCCATTTTCGTGCTGGCGATCTTTGTCGGCTATTACGTCGTCTGGTCGGTGACGCCGGCGCTGCACACGCCGCTGATGGCCGTCACCAACGCCATTTCCTCGGTCATCGTCGTCGGCGCGCTGCTTGCCGTCGGCATCTCGGCGTCCGGCATCGCCACCGGCTTCGGTTTCGTCGCGCTGATGCTGGTCTCGGTCAACATCTTCGGCGGCTTTCTCGTCACCCAGCGCATGCTGGCGATGTACAAGAAGAAGGACAAGTAGAGCGCCATGAACGCCAACTTCGCCTCCTTCCTCTATCTGGTCTCCGGCATCCTGTTCATCCTGGCATTGCGCGGCCTGTCGCACCCGACCACGAGCCGCCAGGGCAACATGTACGGCATGATCGGCATGGGCATCGCCATTGCCACCACGCTGGCGCTGGCGACCCCTTCGGCGGGAGGCTTCGGCCTCATCGTGCTCGGCCTTTTGATCGGCGGCTCGGTCGGCGCGGTCACCGCACGGCGCATCGCCATGACCTCGATGCCGCAGCTGGTCGCCGCCTTCCATTCGCTGGTTGGCCTTGCCGCCGTCATGGTGGCGGCTGCCGCCGTCTATGCGCCGGAAAGTTTTGACATCGGCACGGTCGCCGACATCCACGCCCAGGCGCTGATCGAGATGAGCCTCGGCGTCGCCATCGGCGCCATCACCTTCACCGGCTCGGTCATCGCCTTCCTCAAGCTTGACGGCCGCATGTCGGGCAAGCCGATCATGATCGGCGGCCGTCATTTCATCAACGCCGCCCTCGGCATCGGACTGATCGTGCTGATCGTGCTGCTCGTCACCACCGAGTCCAAGCTGGTGTTCTGGCTGATCGTGGCGGCATCGCTTGTCCTTGGCGTCCTTCTCATCATCCCGATCGGCGGCGCCGACATGCCGGTGGTCGTCTCGATGCTGAATTCCTATTCGGGCTGGGCGGCTGCGGCACTCGGCTTCACGCTCGGCAATCTGGCTCTGATCATCACCGGCGCGCTGGTCGGCTCGTCCGGAGCGATCCTGTCCTACATCATGTGCAAGGGCATGAACCGGTCGTTCATCTCGGTCATCCTCGGCGGCTTCGGCGGCGAGACGTCCGCCACTGCCGACGACGGCATCGAGCGCACGGTCAAGCAGGGTTCGGCCGACGATGCCGCCTATCTGATGATGAACGCGCAGAAGGTCGTCATCGTGCCTGGTTACGGCATGGCGGTCGCCCAGGCGCAGCACGCGCTGCGCGAGATGGCCGACAAGCTCAAGGCCAATGGCGTCGACGTGAAATACGCCATTCATCCAGTCGCCGGCCGCATGCCCGGCCACATGAACGTGCTCCTGGCCGAAGCCAACGTGCCTTACGACGAAGTGTTTGAGCTCGAGGACATCAACTCCGAATTCGCGCAGGCCGACGTCGCCTATGTCATCGGCGCCAACGACGTCACCAACCCGTCCGCCCGCGACGACAAGTCGTCGCCGATCTACGGCATGCCGATCCTCGATGTCGACAAGGCTCGCACCTGTCTGTTCGTCAAGCGCTCGCTCGGCTCCGGCTATGCCGGCATTGACAACACGCTGTTCTACAAGGACGGCACCATGATGCTGCTCGGCGACGCCAAGAAGATGACCGAAGAGATCGTCAAGGCCATGGATCACTGATCCGGGTTGGCGACCCCGACAATCGTCCCACTGCGAGCGTTGCCTTTCACCGGAGTGCCACCGTTCCATAGGCTGAAGCGGCGACTGAACTGCAAAGGTCAAACCACTCGCACCCGCCGCAAGCACCCCGGGTGCGGCCCGAAGAGAACGCATCGCGCATACTTCGCAGAAGCGAGGAATGGAGCTGAAGTTCCATGTCCTCGGCAATCGAGTACCCCAGAAGCGTACCAACACTGGCCGCCGCCTGACGGTCGCGCTCCGTCACGCTGTCGCGAAGGCAGTGCGGCTCCGCCTCACCGAGCAGGGGCGCGCAAATATCGTCAGGCCCGGAGACGATCAGGATGTGTTCGCCTGCGGAGAGCCGAGCCGCGATCGCGTCGAAATTGGCGACGAACGCAGCGCTGTAACCCTTGCCTGCGTAAGTCAGCAGGCAAAGGAGATGGTGCGGCCGCAGCCGGACGGTCATTTTTGCGCGCGGGTCATGAGCTTGAGCGTCACCGCGGCCAATGCCGACTTGAGCGCCCCGCCGATCAGGAACGGCGCGACGCCGTGGACAATTGCCTGTTCGATGCCAATGGCGACGGAAAGCCATGCCGCGCCCAGCACGAGGCAAAGCGCGTTTCCCAGGAGCATGGAGACGAACGCCAGCCAGGGGCGGTTGCCGTTCCAGCCGTGCTCCGCCAGCCATCCCGTGAGCGCGCCGACCACGGGGAAGGCAAAGAGGTATCCGGCGGTCGGGCCGACAAAGTGATGCGCACCGGCAGCGCCCCCAGATAAAACCGGCAACCCGATCGCGCCTTCGACCAACCATGCAACGATCGTGGCCGCGCCGAGTCTCCAGCCGTAGACCGCACCGATCAGGGTGACCGCAAAGGTCTGCATGGTCACGGGCACCGGAACCATAGGCACTTCGATGTAAGACGCCAGCGCCAGAAATACGGTTCCCAGGACGACCGCCCCGATCTGCCAGGACAGCGACCAGTCGCGGATGCGCTGCGCGCTCGAAGCCGCGTGGCTGGCGGAGGTGGGGTTATGACGCATATGTGTTCTCTTTCGTACTGGCTGTGAAGCAGGCGCTATGCCTGACTTGCGGGATTGAACGACGTGCTGCCCGGGAGGACGGAGTAGCGGATCAGGCGGCTGTCGGCAACGGCGGCTTGCCGATGCTTCATGGCGGCGCGACAAACGGCACCGGAAGTCACAGTCCTAAGTTTCGCGACAAAATCGTCAGCGTTGAACTCTTCAACAAATTCCTGTCGCAAAACCCTCCCGCAAAAAATCGGCGATTTGCGACAGATATCTGCGACGCTTTTTGCACTTGCTTCGGATTCAGCACTACGATGGGCAAGTTCTGTTCCGATGGACGGATTTGTCACCAACGGAGGCACCGGTGTCTGGCCCCCAGCCTGTCGCTTCGCCGACCAAGTCCGGCTCGCCCGCGAAGGCCAGCCTGCCGGCCCCCGGAAAGGCGCCGCGCAAGCTCAGCCAGGCCGTGGTCATCGTGCATGGCATGGGCGAACAGCGACCGATGGGCACGCTGAGGGAATTTGTTCAGGCTGTTTGGAGCCATGATTCCGCCCGCGCGCCGTTTTATGCCCAAGTCGCCGATCCGGGCGGTCCCGCCGGCTCGAAGATCAACCGGAGCTGGATCACGCCCGACAGCCGGACGAATTCGCACGAACTTCGCCGGATCACCACCCCTTACGATGTCGATGGCCGCCGCACTGATTTCTACGAGCTTTACTGGGCCGACATCACGCAAGGCACGACGCGGGGCCGGCTTGCGGCCTGGGTGACGAATCTGCTCTGGCGCAAGCCCGCCGACATTCCGCGCGACGCCCGCGGGCTCTACGTCGTTACGCTTCTGGCAGTCATAACAGTCTTGGGCGCGGCGTTCGTGCTCGCGACGTCGGCCTTGCAAGGGTATATTTCCTGGATCACGGGCATGCTCGCCACGATCCTGGCCTCGTTCGTCGTCTGGGCGGCGGACCGGTTTGGTCTTCCTTATTTCGGTGATGTGGCCGCCTATGTGCGGGCTGAAGCGGCAACGGTCGAGAAGCGCGCGCTTGTCCGCGACCGTGGCCTGACACTGTTGAGGCGCCTCATGGTGGACGACGGCTACGACCGCATCGTGCTGGTCTCGCACAGCCTGGGGTCAATCATCGCCTACGATCTGCTGCAGATATTGTGGGCCGATTTCAGGCCACGAAAGCTGGAAGCCCTCCGCGACAAGGCGAGACTGAAAGCGATCCGCGCCGTCGACAAGGCTACGCTCAAGTCAGATGGTTCTGCGTGGCCCGACAAATTGGATGATTTTTCTGGATTCCGGCGCGCCCAATGGGAGCTCTACCGCCACCTCCGCGCCAGCGACGCCGATCATCCATTGCCTTGGAAGATCAGCGATTTCATCACGCTCGGCAGTCCGCTGACCCACAGCGAATTTCTGGCGACCTACAATCTCGCCGAATTCAGGCGCGGCATCGCTGAGCGGCTGTTCTCGGCATGCCCGCCGATCGCCGAGACGGCGGCCGGTGGAACCGTCCTCTATCAGGAAGGGCGCAGCCGTTCGGGCAAGCCGCAGCGGGCGGTGCATCATGGTGCGGTGTTTGCCGCGACACGCTGGACCAACATCTTCGACAGGGGTAATGGCTGGCTGACCGGCGACCCGATCTCAGGACCGATGGCGGAAAATTTCGGCCCCGGCGTGGAGAACATTCAGGTCGAACTGCGCAGTTCGCTTGGCCGCATCTTCACGCACAGGCTCTACTGGTCGCTGGAGGCGACCGGCGTCGAGGTCGCGGCAGCCGCCGGCACGCCGCCGCGCTCGCATATCGACGTGCTGCGTGACGCCGTCGATCTCGGCCGCAAACTGGAGCCAAGCCAGCCGGCACCGACGACTTCTGCCGGAAGAGAGGGCACGCTCGTTTGGGCGAATCAGCGCGCAGTTCATGGCGATGACGTCGTCAAAACAACCGGTCGATGCCGGGGAAAGTCTCGGCGTCGATAGAACCCTCAAGCACCGATCAACGGTCGGTCAGGAAGACCGCCTCCTCGTCGTCGCGCTGCCTGCCCCCAAGTGCTGCCGCGGCGCTTGCGATGAAAGCGCCGACGACCAGGGACAGAGCGCCAAGCAGCGCGAAGGTGGCACCGGCTTTCCTGGCGGTGTCGGCAGCCTGCTGGGCCTGGACCTTCGCCTCTTCGACCCTGGCAAGCACGGCATCGACACGGGCCCTGGCATCGGGTTCCGACAGCCCGGTGCGGGCGGCTACCAACTGCGACAGATAGGTCTTGTCGTCGGCTGACACTTCGCCTGCTGCTGCGCTCGCGATCAAAATGCGCGAGGCCTGCGCCGTCGCCGCCGCATCGCTCTCCGGGTTGGCGGCAGCAAGCCTGGCCGCATCGGCCGGGCGGAACAACGCATCGACGAAGTACGACGTTGCGTTGTCGGTCGCGGCGCCTCCGGCGTTTGCGGTAGCACCTGCCGAAGCGCCCATTGCCGCGCCCGACGCGACTGTCGAAGCGGCGTGGACGCCGGTTCCGACAGCTGCGGAGAGCGCCGAGCCGAGCACACCGGCGACGAGCAACGTTGCAAGCGCCCAGGCGAGGAACCCGTGTGCGGTATCGCGGAAAAAGACCTCATCGGTGTGGACGCCGACCCATTTGGTGCGTAGGCGCCCGGCAAGATAACCGCCTACGGCCGACGACAGCCACTGCACGATGATCAGCCACGCAGCCGTGGAGGCCGCGAAAGTTGTGACTGAGGTGCTCAAGCCGGACCACGGCGAAACCATCGTCAGCCCGAGCCCGGAGCCGAGCAGCATCAGGATCAATGTTAGCGTCGAGGCAGCAAAGGCGCCGGCCACGATTGGCCCCCAGCTGACAGCGGTAGAAGAGGATTCCGTCGGTGCGGAAACGTCGACAGTCGTTAGGGTTGACTGCATGTCGGCCCCCTAACGTGCGAAAAGCATGATGAGAATAATGATCGGAATCGGGACTCCGAGAAGCCAGAGCAAAATGCCACGTCCCATGAGTGCCTCCTGCGGCGATTGTGATCGATTACAATGCCTTGGATGCTCTTCCGTTCCGACCGGCTCTCATGATCCTTTGTTGCGACGCAGCAGGGATCGTTGGTGGGCCTGGGCCTAGCAATACCTTAAGTCTCCTAAGCTGAGCAGCTGCTTGGGCCTCAAATATCCAGATTGGCCACCGACAGCGCGTTTTCCTGGATGAACTCGCGCCTGGGCTCGACCTCGTCGCCCATCAGCCGCGAAAACAGCGAGTCGGCGTCCGTTGCGTCATTGACCTTGACCTGCAGCAGCGAGCGCACATTCGGGTCGAGCGTGGTTTCCCAGAGCTGCTCGGCATTCATCTCGCCGAGGCCCTTGTAGCGCTGCATGGTCAGGCCCTTGCGGCCGGTGGCAAACACGGCATTGAGCAGCGCCAGCGGTCCCGAGATGGTTTCGGATACGTCCTTGCGGCGCAGCACCGGCGGCTCGCCATAGACTTCTGCTAGGCGCGGCGCATAGCGGTCGAGCTGGCGGGCGTCGGCCGAATTGATCAGCGCCAGATCGAGATGCGCGAACTCCTTGACGCTGCGCACCGTGCGCTCGAACACATAACCGCCGACCCCTTCGTTTGAGGTCGACATGCGGCCGGTCCAGCCGCGTTCGGTGTCCTCGGCGATGATGTCGAGGCGCCGGGCGACACGCTCGGCCATCGCGTTGGCCCGGCCGAGATCGACGAAGACATCCGGATTGAGCGCGCCGGCGATCGCCGCCTGCTCGACCACGCCTCTGTTATAGCGGGTGTGCAGCCCGTTGATGAGCTGGCGCACCGCCAGCGCATCGTCGATGGCGCTGCGCAGGTCCTGCCCGGCCCGCACCTCGCCGGTGCTGAGCGCAAGCGACGCTTCTTCCAGCCCTGAGCCGATCAGGAATTCCTCGAAGGCGCTTTCGTCCTTGATGTATTGCGAACTCTTGCCGCGGGTCACCTTGTAGAGCGGCGGCTGGGCGATGTAGAGATGCCCACGCTCGATCAGCTCCGGCATCTGCCGGAAGAAGAAGGTCAGCAGCAAGGTGCGGATGTGGGCGCCGTCGACGTCGGCGTCGGTCATCAGGATGATCTTGTGGTAGCGCAATTTGTCTGCGTTGAACTCGTCCTTGCCGATCGAGGTGCCGAGCGCGGTGATCAGCGTGCCGATCATGTCGGAGCCGAGCATACGGTCGAACCGGGCCCGCTCGACGTTGAGGATCTTGCCGCGCAGCGGAAGAATGGCCTGGTTCTGGCGCGAACGGCCGCCCTTGGCCGAGCCGCCGGCGCTGTCGCCCTCGACGATGAAGATTTCCGACTTCGCCGGGTCGCGTTCCTGGCAGTCGGCCAGCTTGCCGGGCAGCGAAGTGACGCCGAGCGAGCTCTTGCGGGTGATGTCGCGCGCCTTGCGCGCGGCTTCGCGCGCCGCTGCCGCCTGGATGACCTTCTCGATGACCACCTTGCCCTCGGTCGGGTGCTCTTCGAGCCAGGTGCCGAGCGCCTCGTTGACGAGCCCTTCCACCACCGGACGGACTTCGGACGAGACCAGCTTGTCCTTGGTCTGCGAGGAGAATTTCGGGTCGGGAACCTTGACCGACAGCACGGCCGTCAGTCCTTCGCGGCAATCGTCGCCGATCAGCGCCACCTTCTCCTTTTTGGTGAGGCCCGTGGATTCGCCATAGCCGGTAATCTGGCGCGTCAGCGCGCCGCGGAAACCGGCAAGATGCGTGCCGCCGTCGCGCTGCGGAATATTGTTGGTGAAGGCCAGCACGTTCTCGTGGTAGCTGTCGTTCCACCACATGGCGACTTCGACGGTGATACCGTCGCGCTCGGCCTTGATCGCAATCGGCTTGTCGATCAGCGGCTTCTTGACGCGGTCGAGATATCTGACGAACTCCTCGAGCCCGCCATCATAGTGCAGCTCATGGCGCACGACGTCGGCATGGCGGGCATCGGTCAAAATGATGCGCACGCCGGAATTCAGGAAGGCGAGTTCGCGCAGCCGGTGCTCCAGCGTGCCGAAGTCGAACTCGACCATGGTGAAGGTCTCGGTCGACGGAAAGAAGGTGATCTCGCTGCCGCTGCGCCCCTCATAGGTGCCGGCAACCTTGCGCTGCTCATAGCTGCCGGTGACCCTCAGCGGTCCGTCGGCGTTGCCATGCGAGAAGCTCATCTCGTAGATCTGGCCGTTGCGGCGGATTTTCAGCTTCAGCCAGGCCGACAGCGCGTTGACGACCGAGACGCCCACGCCGTGGAGGCCACCGGACACCTTGTAGGAGTTCTGGTCGAACTTGCCGCCGGCATGCAGCTGCGTCATGATCACTTCGGCCGCCGAAATGCCTTCGCCGGTGTGGATATCGGTCGGAATGCCGCGGCCATTGTCGATGACCGTCACCGAACCGTCGGGATTGAGCGTCACCGTGACGAGGTCGGCATGGCCGGCCAGCGCCTCGTCGATAGCGTTGTCGACGACCTCATAGACCATGTGATGCAGGCCCGAGCCGTCGTCGGTATCGCCGATATACATGCCGGGCCGCTTGCGGACGGCGTCCAAGCCCTTCAAAACCTTGATGGAATCGGCGCCGTACTCGGCCTCAGCGCCGCTGGCGTTGTCGATCTGATCGCTCATGAAAACCTGTCTGATTGATGCCGCACATCCAGCGCAAAAAATCGGCTCCGAATCGCGCGTCCTTGATGGCCCAGATATAGGTGCAAAAGGCGGTTTTTCCAAGGTTTGCAAGCATTTCCGAATGGAAGAAGAGCACGCCTGGCGGGCCACGGCATCGGACCCAAAAAGTGGAACTGGTTTTGGGAACAGAGCGGCCGCACAAGAGCGGGCCGACCTGTTCCCGACGATCATCTACTCTCCTGTGCCCCGGTGACATTTCCGGAGAGCGGGCCCTTCGCCCTTGCCGTTCAGCAACATGGACGCTTGGCTTGCCAGCCACTACATTGAGTTCACCAGCGGAGCACGCCATGGACAGTCAGCCCGCCCCCTTTGTCCCACCGGCGCCGAAGCCGCGCACGTCGCCGCCTTCGACGCTGGAGATGATCCGCATCGTCTATCGCAATCCGCTCGAACTGTGGGGCGAGCCGACCTACAACCAGCCTTGGATTTCGGTGACCGGCATCGGCGGGCCGCTGGTCATCGCCAACGATCCCGGCCTCATTCGCCACGTGCTGGTCGACAATGCCAAAAACTACAAGATGGCGACGGTGCGCCAGATGATCCTGCGGCCGATCCTGCGCGACGGCCTGCTGACCGCCGAGGGTGAGGTCTGGCGGCGTTCACGCAAGGCGATGGCGCCGGTGTTTACGCCGCGCCACATCTTCGGTTTTGCCGAGCCGATGCTGAGGCGTACGCGGGAGTTCGTCACCCGCTACGAGGGCGGCGGCACGTCGGACATCGCCCACGACATGACGCTGCTTACCTTTGACATCCTGGCCGAGACACTGTTTTCCGGTGAGATATCGGGTGAGCCGGGCAGCTTCGCCAAGGAGATCGACCGGCTGTTCGAAACCATGGGCCGCGTCGATCCGCTCGACCTGTTGCGGGCGCCAGACTGGCTGCCGCGCCTGACCCGCATCCGCGGCCGCAAAACCATGGCCTACTTCCGCAAGATCGTCACCGACACCGTCAAGATGCGCGAAGAGCGGGTCAAGCACGATCCGGACAAGGTGCCGCAGGATTTCCTCACGCTTTTGCTCGAGGCGGAGGGACCGGACGGGCTGACGCGCGCCGAGGTCGAGGACAACATCATCACCTTCATCGGCGCCGGTCACGAAACCACGGCGCGTGCGCTCGGCTGGACGCTCTATTGCCTGGCCGAAGCGCCTTGGGAGCGCGAAAAGGTCGAGCGCGAGATCGACGCCGTGCTGGCGCGCGAGCCCGACCCGACAAAGTGGCTCGACGCCATGCCGTTCACCCGCGCCGCCTTCGACGAGGCGCTCAGGCTCTATCCGCCGGCGCCGTCGATCAACCGCGAGCCGATCGAGCCCGAAACCTGGAACGGCCTCTACATACCGAGGCGTGCTGCGGTGCTGGTCATGCCGTGGGTCGTCCACCGCCATCGCAAGCTGTGGGACCGGCCCGACGCCTTCATGCCCGAACGTTTCCATCCGGGAAATCGCGAGAAGATCGACCGCTTCCAGTATTTGCCGTTCGGCGCCGGTCCTCGCGTCTGCATCGGCGCCAGCTTTGCCATGCAGGAGGCGATCATCGCTCTGGCGATCATGCTGTCGCGCTTTCGCTTCGATACCACCGCCGAAACCAAACCGTGGCCGGTGCAGAAACTGACGACGCAACCGCAGGGCGGCCTGCCGATGCAGGTCACGCGGCGGCTTTAATGCATGTCGCGCAAAAGCATGCCCTCGGGCCTGAGCCGAGGGTGTGCAGCGGTTTTGCGATAACGGCATGCATAAAACAATAACCTAAAGCGCGTCGCATGAGACCGGTCAAACGCGACGCGCTTTAGCGAGCCGCCTGATTGGCTATTCCGCCGTCTTGCGCTGGAATTGGCCGGCGGGCCGGTAGCGCCAGAGATAGCTCGGCAGGATGCTGCCGATCGACTGTGGCTGGATATCGAGGCCGGCGAGCGTCCGGTTTTCCCTGATGGCCGATTCCGAGACGATGTTGTCCCCGCGCAACTGCAGGACCTGATCCTTGGTCAGCAGCGGATTGGGCAAAAGCCCGAGGATCGATGCCTGCATGTTCGCCACCCACCACGGCACCGACACCAGGAACCGCTTGCGATCGATCATGGCAAGCATTTCCTGCATGCATTGCTTGAAGGTGAGCACCTGAGGTCCGCCTAGCTCGTAGATCCGGCCACCCTGGACTTTGCCGTCGACCGAGCGCGCCACCGCTTCGGCGACATCGCCGACATAGACCGGCTGGAATTTGGTCCGCCCGCCGCCGATCAGAGGCAGGACCGGCGAATAGCGCGCCATGCTGGCGAAGCGGTTGAAGAAACTGTCCTCGGGGCCGAAATTGATCGAGGGCCGCAAGATGACCGCATCCTCGATCGTTTCCAGGACCGCTTTTTCACCGAGCGCCTTGGTGCGCGCATACTCGGATTGCGCGTTCAGATCGGCGCCCAGCGCCGAGATATGGGTGAGCCCGGCGCCGACGGCGCGCGCCGCTTCGGCGATCGCGCGTGCGCCGAACTCGTGGACGGGCGTGAACTTCTGCCGGCCGCTCTCATGCAGGATGGCTACCAAATTGACGACATGGTCGGCGCCCTGCACGGCGCGGTCGACCGACCAGCGCACGCGAATATTGGCCTGCACCGGCTGGACCTGGCCGACATTGCCGAGCGGCTGCAGATGGCCGGCGAGATCGGGCCGGCGGCAGGCGACCCTGATGCGATAGCCACGCCGGGCCAGCGCCCGCACCACATGGCGGCCGACAAAGCCGGAGCCGCCGAACACGACGACGAGCTTTGGGGTCTGCAGGATTTCGGTCATTGCGGGCTCCGGCGCAGTTTCCAGATTTACTGGTGGCTTGGCTGAAGCCGTTCATAATCCGTTTCGCGCCGAAGGCAAAGGGCGATCCTTTGTCGCCGTTTGCCGCGATATCGGCTGGTTCAGAACGCTTTGCCGATGCGCGCGTCGACCGATTGGCGGTTGCCGCCGCGGATAACGAAGAAGAACAGGATCGCCGCCCACAGCAGCGATTTTTCGGCACCCGAAAAGCCCTCGCCCAGGGTGACCCAGTGGAACCAGACGGTGACCAGAAGCACGAACATTCCGGCGAAGGCGGCCGGGCGGGTCAAGAGACCGATGGCGATGAAGATGCCGCCGAAGAACTCGGTGCAGGCCAGCAGCACCGACCAGAACGCGCCAGGATAGAAGCCGAGGCCTTCAACCATCTCGGCGGCGCCGAGCGGGTCGATGATCTTGCCAGAGCCATGGATGGTGAGGAAGATGCCGGCCACGGCGCGCAGGATGGTTTCAGAGGTGGTGTTCAGCGCCGCATAGAGGCTGCCAAGGGCCGGAACGACAAGATTGGTGCTGGGATTGTGGGTGCTTGCGGCCATTGGGGCTCCTCTTCTGCTGCTCCGCGCAAACAGCCGCCACCCCAGCCAAAGTCAAATGAACAAAAGTTGACCGGGAAATGCATGTTACTGGTCAGATGCGGGAGAGCGCGGAAAAAACCAGCCGAGGCGAGGGTCTCCGGCTGTTTCCGAAACGTGGTTCGACGAGGCAGCCTTGGCGTAACGGCAAGTACGCCCGCTGTCGACGATCCGAAAGATGTGACCGTCTTCAGGAAGAATACCGGGCGGCGAATTCGGAGATGCGCTGCACCACGGCTTTCGGAGCCGTTATACCCCGTGCCGCTGCCTTCTCCGCCGCTTCGGCCCGGGCACGGCCGGGGACATGCACGCCGTAGCGGCGGCGCAACCGGTCGAGTTGATCTTTCATGCGCTTCTCGAAATTCGGATCGAGCAGCTTGGGCTCGACGGCCAGCACGAAGAGGCCGGTTCCAGGACTGTCCGGTCCGCCATTGAACCATGGCGCATCGAGCGACCAGTTGGCGCCCGACAGGCCCGCCGCCAGCACTTCGACCATCAGCGCGATGTTGGCGCCGCGTTGGCCGCCGAAGGCAAGCATCGCGCCTTTCATGGCGGCGGCCGGATCGGTGGTCGGGTTGCCGCTCGCATCCAGTGCCCAGCCTTCTGGAATTTTCTTGCCGTCCTCGGCTGCCTTGCGGATGTTGACGAAGGCAGTGGCGCTCGATGACTGGTCGATGACCAGCGGCGCTCCGTCGGCGGCGGGCGCGGCGAAGGACATCGGGTTGGTGCAGTAGACCGGCTTGACCGAGCCCGAGCCGGCAAGCACGGCCGGTCCGTTGGTCGCGGCGAAGGACACCAGTCCCTGCGCGGCCAGCCGCCCGGTGAAATAGCCGAGCGCGCCGCATGTATAGGCGTTCTTCTGCGAAAAGATGGCAACGCCGAACAGGCGCGCCGCCTTGGCGAGATCGTCGATGGTGCGGTCGAAGCCGGTATGCGCCAGACCGCCGCGCGCGTCGGAGAGATAGATCGCCAAAGCCGGCCTGGTGATGACCGGCTCGGCCTTGCCATCGATGCGGCCGGCCTCCAGCGCTTCGAGATAGTCGATGAAATGCGACAGTCCGACCGTCGACAGACCTTCTGCCTCGGCCGCCACGACGGAGGCTGCAAGCGACTGCGCCGCTTCCTCATTGGCGCCGGCGCCGAGCGCCGCCATCCGGCACAGCCCTGTCGCCTGGTCGAGACTGAGTTGCATCTTTAGCTGCCCTGAAGCTCTAGCGAGTAGCGAATAGGGATTAGAGGAAATCAGCGAACTATTCGCTATTCGCTACTCCTATTCGCTCCTCACTAACCAATTTTGTTCGGGATCCGCGCCTCAATCTTGCCGAGGGCGAAGACCAGGATGCCGGTGATCGCCATATAGATCAACGCCAGGAGCAGCAAGGGTTCATAGGTGAGGAACGTGCTCTGCCGCACCTTTGACGAGACGGCGAATATGTCGATCACGCTGATGGTCGCCACCAGCGGCGTCGATTTCAGTTGCAGCACGGTTTCGCCGGTCAGCGTCGGCAGCGCCCGGTAGAAGGCTTGTGGCAGCCAGATCCGCCGCAGGATCTTCCAGCGGCTCATGCCGAAGGCGCGCGCCGCTTCCAACTGTCCTTTCGGCACGCCGGCGAAGGCACCCCGCATGACTTCCCCCTCGTAACCGGCGAAGGACAAGGTCAGCGCCAGGACGCCATAGGGCCATGCTTGCCTGAGATACGGCCACATCCAAGACTCGCGTACCCATGGGTACTGTGGAAACAGCGAGCCGAGCCCATAGTAGAGCAGCCAGAGCTGCAGCAGCAGTGGCGTTCCCCTGATGACGGTGCAGAAGGCCTTTGCAGGCGCCGCGAGCCAGAACGGGCCGGCAGCCTGCGCCAATCCGAGCGGCACGGCGAGCAGGAAGCCCAGTGTGCAGGTGACGGCGAGGATCCAGAGCGTACGCCAGAGGCCGACAAGCGCCATTTCGTAATATTGCGGCAGCCAGTCCCAGCGCATGAAAAAAGCGGCCGCGAAAACCAGCGCCAGTCCAGTCACAATCAGCACGATGCGGTGCGGCTGCAACCACAGCGACGCGCGGGCGGCTACGTTGACGATGGTCGTTTCGACAGCCATCACCGCGCCTCCTTGAGCGAGGGCATGCCGCGCCGAGCCCAGACCTCGATGCGGCCGATGATCAGATTGGAGACCAGCGTCAACAGAAGATAGATCACGCCCGCGGCGAGGAAGAAGGTAAGATAGGCCTTGGTCACGCCCGCCGCTTGCCGGGTGGCCAATGTCAGTTCGAAGAAGCCGACGACCGCCAGCAGGGCGGTGTCCTTGGTGGCGATCAGCCAGAGATTGGCAAGGCCGGGTATGGCGAAAGGCAGCATCGCCGGCAGCGTGATGCGTCGCAGCAGCAGGCCGGGAGACATACCATAGGCGCGCGCGGCTTCGATCTGTCCCTGCGGGATGGCAAGGATCGCGCCGCGCATCACCTCGGTCGAATATGCGCCCTGGACGAAGCCGAGCACGGCAATGCCGGCCACCAGCCCGCTGATATCGATGCGCTGATATCCCATTGCCGTCAGCAACTGGTTGATCAAATCGGTGCCGGCATAATAGAGCAGCAGGATCAGCACTAGCTCCGGCACGGCGCGGACGATCGTCGTATAGACTGCCAGCAGATCGCGCACCACAGGCCCGCCATAGAGCTTGCCATACGCACCGCAAATGCCGATGACGAGGCCGAGACCGAACGCACCGGCAGCGATCTCGACCGAGTGGAGCAGTCCGACCAGAAGCGTTCCGCCCCAACCGGGTGGCGTCGGCGAAAGCAGTTCGATGATGCGGGCCACAGAGGCCGGAAGAAATGCGTCGATCAGCGTCGCCCCCGAATTGCTGGCGCCAAAACCACCGGCGATGCCGTCAGCGGAAAGCTTGCATAGGTAGAGTTCGACGAAGCCACACGGCGCGCTGTCTGCGCCGCGTGGTTGTTCGCTCGGGGATGCACGCCGTCAATTCGACTGTGGGTCGGCGCCATAGATGTCGAAATCGAAGTATTTCTTCGAAATCTCGTCATATTTGCCGTTGGCGCGGATCGCCTTGATGCCGGCGTTGATCTTCTCCTTCAACTCGGTGTCCTCCTTGCGGACACCGGCGCCGACGCCGGGCCCGAGGATCGCCAGATCCGGCGCGACCGTGCCCTTCAGATCGCAGCATTGCTTGCCCTGATCCGATTTCAGGAAGGCATCGAGCGCGATGGAATCGGCCTGCACGGCATCGACACGGCCGGCGGCAAGATCCTGATTGGCTTCGTCCTGGGTCTGATATTCCTTGATTTCCGCGGCTTCGGTGAAGTGCTTCTTGACGTAGTCGGCATGCACGGTCGAAACTTGCACACCGATGATCTTGCCCTTGAGATCTTCCGGGGTAGCGCCGAACTTCTGGTCCTTCGGTCCGATGATAGCTGTCGGGGTGTTGTAATATTTGTCGGAGAAGTCGATCGTCTTCTTGCGCTCGTCGGTGATCGACATGGAACTGGCGATGACGTCGATCTTCTTGGTCGTCAGCGCCGGGATGATTCCGTCCCAGGCGACGGGGGTGATGACGCAATCGAGTTTCTGCTCGGCGCAGACCGCGTCGATGAATTCGATCTCCCAGCCAACCCATTTGCCGGAAGCATCCGGCGAGGTGAACGGCGGATAGGGTTCGGCAGCGACGCCGATCTTGACCGGCTCGGCCTTTGCCATGCCCATAGCGGCGACGCCGAGCAGAAGTGCTGCGGCAAATGTTTTCAGAACGGTCTTCATGCCAAAACTCCCAGTTTGTTGTTGTTCCCGTTTTTCGTCCGCCTCGGCTTAACCGATGTTGCGGATGAATTGCTTCAGCCTTTCGGATTTCGGTGCGCCGAAGATCTGCTCCGGCGGCCCTTCTTCCTCGACCAGTCCGTTGTAGAGGTAGACGACATGCGTCGCGACCTCGCGGGCGAACTTCATCTCATGGGTGACCAGCACCATGGTGCGGCCTTCGCGTGCCAGGTCGCCGATCACCTTCAGCACCTCGCCGATCAGTTCCGGGTCGAGCGCCGAGGTCGGCTCGTCGAACAGCATGACGCGCGGATTGATGGCCAGCGCCCGGGCGATGGCCGCACGCTGCTGCTGGCCGCCTGACAGATAGGCCGGATAGACATCGCGCTTTTCGGCCAGGCCGACGCGGGCAAGCAGCTTTTCCGCCTCGGCGATGGCCACATCGCGCTTGACGCCCAGAACATGCACCGGAACCTCGATGACGTTCTCGATCAGCGTCATGTGGCTCCACAGATTGAAATTCTGGAAAACCATGCCGAGCTTGGAGCGGATGCGCTCGATCTGCTTGCGGTCGGCGGGAACGGTGTGGCCGTGACTGTCGGCCTTCATCCGGATCTCCTCGCCATTGACGCGAACGATCCCGCTGGTCGGGTTCTCCAGGCAATTGATGCAGCGCAGCAGGGTCGATTTTCCCGAGCCGCTGCCGCCAATGATGGCGATGATCTCGCCGTCGCGCGCCGACAGCGAAACGCCTTTCAGCACATGCAGTTCGCCGAATCGTTTATGCAGGTTCTCGACATGGATGGCTTCGGCGACGTGGTTCTGCGCCGTGTACTTCAGGGCGGGGGCGGTGCCTTGCGCTATCACCTTTGCGGTGCCTCACGAAATGGCCGGACCCGTCGCTGCTGGAATTTTTTACCCATTACCATCACTGGACAGACTTCTCATTCTCAAGATGTACCGTTCCGCTTGCCTCCGTCAACCATGCTTTTTGGACCATTGATCACTGCTCGCTGAGTGGCTATTGGCTGGATGGGATGGTTCAGGAGCACTTGGTGGGTAAAGCATACGGGTCGCAGTCCATGGCCGGGCCCCTGCAGCGCGTGCTGATGCGGTCCGCCGCAAGCGCCATGGCCCGCGTCAAAGCATCGGAATGGCACTATGGTGCGGGCTTCGATCCGCAAAAGGCCGCCGCCCAGCATGAGGCGCTGACGACGCTGGTTCTGGCGTCCGGCGCCGCGATCGAATGGCTGACCGACGCCGATGACGGGCTCGCCGATTCGGTCTTCACGCATGATCCTTCGTTGATGACCGACCACGGCGCCATCATCCTCGCCATGGGCAAGGCGCTGCGCCGTGCCGAGCCCGGCCTGCACGAGGCGGCCTACAAGCGCATGGGCGTACCTATCCTCGGCCGCATCGAGCCTCCCGGACAGGTCGAGGGCGGTGATTGCGTCTGGGTGGATTCAGGGACCCTGGCCGTCGGCCGCGGCGTGCGCACCACCCAGGACGGCATCCAGCAACTCGCCAACCTGCTCACCCCCAGGGGTATCCAGGTCTATGGCTACGACCTGCCGCTCTGGCATGGCGAGGACGCCTGCCTGCATCTGATGTCGGTGATCAGTCCGCTGGCCGACGATCTGGCGCTGGTCTATGCACCGCTTTTGCCGGCTGCCTTCTACCAGATGCTGCGGGCGCGAGGCATTCGCCTGGTCGAAGGCGACGCCGGGGAGTTCTTCGCCTCCAACGGCCTCAGCCTCAATGTGCTGCCGACCGCGCCGCGCGAGGTGATCGCCGTTGCCGGGTTCCCGAAGACGGCGGCGGCCATGGCGGCAGCCGGCTGCAGGGTTTCAACCTTCGAGGCGGACGCACTGTGCATCGCCTGCGAGGGCGGACCGACCTGCCTCACACGTCCGGTGCTCAGGCAATGACGACAGTCGGCGAAGCGCTCATCACTTTGCTCGAAGCCCATGATGTCGATACGGTCTTCGGCATTCCGGGTGTGCATACGGTCGAACTCTATCGCGGCTTGGCGCGCTCGAAGATTCGCCACGTCACCCCGCGTCATGAACAGGGCGCCGGGTTCATGGCCGACGGCTATGCGCGCGCCGGCGGCAGGCCCGGCATCGCCTTCGTCATCACCGGACCGGGGCTGACCAACACCATCACCGCCATGGGCCAGGCCCGTGCCGATTCGGTTCCGATGCTGGTGATCTCGGGCGTCAACGCCACGCCGACACTGGGCAAGGGCCTTGGCCATCTGCACGAACTGCCCGACCAGCGCGGCATGATGGAAAAGGTCGCGCTGTTTTCGCACCGTGTCACCGACGCCGACGAACTGCCGGGCGTTCTTGCCCGCGCCTTCGCCCTGTTTTCGTCGTCGCGTCCGGGCCCGGTGCACATCGAGATCCCGACCGATATCATGGTCAAGCCGGCCGGCGGCATCGCCGCTTTGCTGACGAATGTCGCGCCGCCCGAGCCGAATCCGGCGGTGATAGCAGAGGCGGCAAAACTTTGCGCGGCTGCCCGCCGCCCGCTGGTCCTTGCCGGCGGCGGCGCCAAGAGAGCCGAAGCGCCGTTACAGCGCCTTGCCGAAAGGCTGGAAGCGCCGGTTGTCCAGACGGTCAATGCCCGCGGCCTGCTGCACCGCCATCCGCTCGGCGTGCCGGCCAGCCCCAGTCTGAAGGCGGTGCGTGCATTGATGGCCGAGGCCGATCTGGTCATTGCCGCCGGCACCGAATTCGGCCCGACCGACTACGACGGATATGGCGACGGTGGCTTTGTCCTGCCGTCCAATCTGATCCGCATCGACATCGGCGCCGACCAGCTTGCCCGCCGGCCCGCCCGGATTTCGATCAATGCCGATTGCGGCGCAGCACTCGAGGCGCTGCTTGTCGAGATTGGTACGGGCCAGCCGCCATCGGGCGACGGCCAGTCTCGCGCCGCTGCGACAAGGCAAGCAGCCTTTGCCGAAATGGCCCCGGCCCTCCAGGCGCAAACCCGCGCCGTCGAGATGATCCGCGATGCATTGCCGGGCTCGATCATCGTCGGCGATTCGACCCAGCCGGTCTATGCCGCCAACCTCTATTACGATCACGACCGTCCGGGCGGCTGGTTCAACGCCGCCACCGGCTTCGGCGCGCTGGGCTATGGTCCGCCGGCGGCGATCGGCGCAGCCCTTGCCGTGCCTGATGCGCCGGTCGTTTGTCTCACCGGCGACGGTGGTTTCCAGTTCACGCTGCCGGAACTGGGCGCCGCGCTCGACGCTGCGGCGCCGGTGATCTTCGTCGTCTGGAACAATCTCGGCTATCGCGAAATCGAAACCTCGATGCTCGATGTCGGCGTCGAGCCGGTCGGCGTCTCGCCGGCGCCGCCTGATTTCTGCAAGTTGGCCGAGGCCTATGGCATTGCCGCCGAGCGGCTCGCCGGCATCGGTCATCTGGCAGACGCACTCAAGCGCGCGCGGGCGACCGGACTGCCGTATGTCATCGAGATCACCATCGATTGAGTGCTGTGGCAGCGTCTGCCTGGGGATGCGATCCGCGTCGGATGGCCGACGTTCCGACGCGCACAAGCGGCGCTGCGTCATCAAGATTTCGGTTGAGTGATCGTGCGAAAGGCGCGACCTTCGGCGGCGAGCAGCGGCATATGAGTGACAGGAGCGGTCGTAGATGACGGATACACTGGACGGCAGGCATGTTGTGGTGACTGGCGGCACTGGAGCGCTCGGTGGCGCGGTTGTCGGCAAACTGCTGGAGCAGGGCGCGATCTGCCATGTGCCGAACGCCCATGCCGCCGCGCCCGCGCATTTTCCCTTCCCGGCACATGAGCGTGTCAGGCTGGCGCACAATGTCGATCTCGCCGACCCCGCCAAGGTCGATGCGTTCTTCGCCAGCGTTACGGATTTGTGGGGATCCATCCATCTGGCCGGCGGCTTCACCGCCGCGCCGGTCGAGAAGATCGAGCCCGCGTCTTTTGCCGAAATGATGGACACCAACGCCCGCACAACCTTCCTGTGCTGCCGCGCGGCGATCCGCTCGATGCTGGAATCTTCCGTGTCGGGCCGCATCGTCAATATCACGGCGCGTGCCGGGCTCGACCTGCGGCGCGGTTCCGGCATGATCGCCTATGCCGCCAGCAAGGCAGCGGTCGCGGCAATGACGGTGGCGATAGCGGAAGAACTCAAGGGCAAGGGCATCCTGGTCAATGCGGTCGCGCCCTCGACCCTCGATACGCCGGCCAACCGGGCTGACATGCCGGCCGCCGATTTCGGCAAATGGGTCAGCCTCGAAGCGGCGGCGGAAGCGATCACCTACCTCGCTTCGCCGGCCAATCTGGCGATGAGCGGCACACTGGTGCCGCTTTACGGCAGGGCCTGATCTGTCTCTTTGTTTGAGCGCGGATTTCCCAAAACCGGTTTGCCAGGTTTGGGGTTACGATGCTCTGACCATGGTCAAACAAAAACCCCGCCGGATCGCTCCGGCGGGGTTTTTTAACAGGCCGCGCGAGGCGCGGCGTTAGTGGACCTAGCTACCCTGCTTCTTCAGCGCGGCGCCCAGGATGTCGCCCAGCGAAGCGCCGGAGTCGGTCGAGCCGTACTGGGCGACCGCTTCCTTCTCTTCGGCGATTTCCAGCGCCTTGATCGAGACCTGCAGCTTGCGGGTCTTCTTGTCGAAGGCAATGACGCGGGCATCGACCTTCTGGCCGACCGTGAAGCGCTCGGGGCGCTGCTCGTCGCGGTCACGGCTGAGGTCGGAGCGCTTGATGAAGGTCTCGATGCCGCTGTCGACCAGCCGCACTTCCAGGCCGCCATCCTTGACGCCGGTAACCTCGCAGGTGACGACCGCGTTCTTGCGCAGTTCACCCGAAGTCGCCGCCTCGCCGGCCGTATCCTTGGCCAGCTGCTTGATGCCGAGCGAGATGCGCTCCTTGTCGATGTCGACGTCGAGCACCTGCGCCTTGACGGTGTCGCCGCGATTGTACTCCTCGATCACCTGCTCGCCCGGACGGGTCCAGTCGAGGTCGGAAAGATGGACCATGCCGTCGACATCGCCTTCGAGGCCGATGAACAGGCCGAACTCGGTCTTGTTCTTGACCTCGCCCTCGACCTGGCTGCCGACCGGATGGCTGCTGGCGAAAGCCTGCCACGGGTTCTCGAGCGTCTGCTTGAGGCCGAGCGAGATGCGGCGCTTGGCCGGATCGACCTCGAGCACCACTACGTCGACTTCCTGCGTCGTCGACAGGATCTTGCCGGGATGTACATTCTTCTTCGTCCACGACATTTCCGAAACGTGGATGAGACCCTCGATGCCCGGCTCCAGCTCGACGAACGCGCCGTAGTCGGTGATGTTGGTGACGGTGCCCTTGATCTTCTTGCCGATCGGGAATTTCGTTCCGATCTCGGACCACGGATCGCTCTCGAGCTGCTTCATGCCGAGCGAGATGCGGTGGGTTTCCTGGTTGATGCGGATGATCTGCACCTTGACCGTCTGGCCGATGTTGAGGATTTCGGTCGGATGGTTGACGCGGCGCCATGCCATATCGGTGACATGCAACAGGCCGTCGATGCCGCCGAGGTCGACGAACGCACCATAGTCGGTGATGTTCTTGACGACGCCTTCGACCACCTGGCCCTCTTCGAGGTTCTGCACGATTTCCGAACGCTGTTCGGCGCGGCTCTCCTCGAGCACGGTGCGGCGCGACACCACGATGTTGCCGCGGCGGCGATCCATCTTGAGGATCTCGAAAGGCTGCGGATTGTGCATCAGCGGCGAGACGTCGCGGATCGGACGGATGTCGACCTGGCTGCGCGGCAGGAAGGCCACGGCGCCGTCGAGATCGACGGTGAAGCCGCCCTTGACCTGGTTGAAGATGACGCCTTCGACGCGCTCGCCCTTGGTGAACTTCTCTTCGAGACGGACCCAGCTCTCTTCGCGGCGGGCCTTCTCACGCGAAAGCATCGCTTCGCCAAGCGCGTTCTCGATGCGCTCGACATAGACCTCGACCGTGTCGCCGACCTTAAGCGTCGAATCCTTGCCCTTGACGCCGAATTCCTTCAGCGGCACGCGACCTTCGACCTTGAGGCCGACGTCGATGATTGCCATGTCCTTTTCGATCGCAGTGATCGTGCCCTTGACGACTTGGCCTTCGCCGGAATGGCCGGCGGAAAAAGATTCTTCGAGCAGGCTCGCGAAATCATCGCGAGTGGGATTTGCAACTGACATAGTTTCTCCTGGAATGCCCCGCATCTCAAGCGGGGCGGGCGCCGTGGGTTAGCGTTGCGTTGGCCTGCCGGCGTTCCGGGCCTCAAAAAAGCCCTTGGCCGCCTAAGCGGCAATTCCGGCGCATGAAGAATGCTGGCAGGCTGGTTCGTGCCCGATATGGGTATCTTTTCGCCGCCGGCAATCGGCAACGGCAGGAAACCCGGCTCAGGCTTTGTTTCTCTTGGCCAGAACGTCGTCGATGATCGCCTTGGCCGCCAGGAACGCGGCTTCTATAGCCATTTCCGACGTGTCGAGCAAGTGCGCGTCGGCGGCCGGCTTCAGCGGCGAGTCGGCGCGACCCATGTCGCGCTCGTCGCGGCGCAGGATATCGGCGAGGATATCGTCGAAATCGGCGGTGCCACCGATGCTCTCGATCTCGGCCAGCCTGCGTTGTGCCCGCACCTCGGCGCTCGCCGTCACATAGAGTTTTATGTCGGCGTCGGGACAGACCACGGTGCCGATGTCGCGGCCGTCGAGCACGGCGCCCGGCGGCGCCTTGGCGAATTCGCGCTGCTTTTCGACCAGTATGCGCCGCACCGAAGGGATGACAGCCACTTTCGAAGCCGCTTCGCCGACCGCATGCGCCGTCAGTACCGACCGGTCGAGCTTGGCCAGGTCGACCTGCCGGGCAGCGGTCTCGGCGGCCGAGACATTGTCGAGCGGCAGGCCGAGCCGAAGCAGCGCATGGGCCACCGCGCGATAGGTGAGGCCGGTGTCGAGCAGGTTCAGCCGGTAATGGTCGGCCAGTCGGCGGGCAAGGGTGCCTTTGCCCGCGCCTGCTGGGCCGTCGATGGCGATGGTGAAGCCAGCTTTATCAGTGATTGAGCTCATACGCGCCGCTTCAAACGGAGGAAGGTCATTAAATCAAGAACCAATCATACGGGTTCAACGTCAAAGTCCGGAAGACCGCCGTCCGGTCCAATATCCGGCCAAGAATCCAACGGGAATTCCAATCAGAAGCGGTACGGAAATGGGAAACGTGGCGATCGCGACGAATGTGATCCCGGCAGCCAGCTTAAAAACGAAGTTCGAAACATATGGCATGAGAGCGCCGCTAACGTCTGGAAAAAAATGCGCCGTTGTCGCCAGCAAGATGAAGAGGACGATCCAAAACGGGAAAAAAAGAAACCCGATCAGGCTAATCGCACCTGGCTTCCTGTCGGAATATCCCAGATCGAAACCTGACTGCGCCGCCACGCGCCCGACCAATGCCGTCAAAACCAAACCGCCGACGAGCAACGTCCAAAACATTCGCAGACCTTAGCTGATCTCCGCCCCCAGGCCCTTCATAAGCCCCATGAACTCCGGAAAGCTGGTCGCGATCATCGCCTGGTCGTCGATGGTGACAGGCTTTTCCGTTGCAAGTCCCATGACGAGAAAGCTCATGGCAATGCGGTGGTCGAGATGGGTCTGGACGATGGTGCTCTTTCCGTTCGGATGTTGGCCAAGCCCCTTGCCGCCGGGTTTTCCACGCACCGCCAGTGTGGCTTCGCCCTCGGTACAGTCGACGCCATTGAGCTTCAGCCCTTCGGCGACCGCCGACAGCCGGTCCGATTCCTTCACCCGCAGCTCTTCCAGTCCCTGCATCAGCGTCTCGCCCTCGGCAAAGCTCGCCGCGACAGCAAGCACCGGATATTCATCGATCATCGTCGGCGCCCGTTCGGGCGGCACGGTGACGCCCTTCAGCTCGGAGTAGCGCACCCGCAGATCGGCGACATCCTCGCCGCCTTCATTGCGCGGCTCGAGAACGTCGATCCGGGCGCCCATTTCCTGTAGCGTCAACAAAAGACCGGTGCGGGTCGGGCTCATCAGCACGTTTTCGATTGTAATGTCCGAGCCCGGCACGATCAGCGCCGCCACCAGCGGGAATCCGGCCGATGACGGGTCGCCCGGCACAGCGATTGTCTGGCCGGTGAGCTTGCCCTGGCCCTCGATGAAGATGTGGCGCACGCCGCGCTCGTCGGTCTCGACCGACAGATTGGCGCCGAATCCCTGCAGCATCTTTTCGGTGTGGTCGCGCGTCATCACCGGCTCGATGACGGTGGTGATGCCGGGCGTGTTCAGCCCGGCGAGCAGCACCGCCGACTTCACCTGGGCCGAGGCCATCGGCACGCGGTAGGTGATCGGCGCGGCGTGTTTGGGGCCGCGCAGCGTGATCGGCATGCGGTCGCCGGGCGTCGCCTTCAGCACCTGCACGCCCATCTGGCGCAGCGGCTCGAGCACGCGGCCCATCGGCCGGCCGGACAGCGAGGCGTCGCCGATGAAGGTCGTCTCCATGTCGTAGGTGCCGACCAGGCCCATGGTGAGGCGCGAGCCGGTGCCGGCGTTGCCGAAATCGAGCGGGCCTTCCGGCTGCAGCAGCGCGCCGTTGCCGGTGCCGCGGATCACCCATTCAGCGCCGCGCTTCTCTATATGCGCGCCCATTGCCTTCATAGCGGCGCCCGTGCGCATCACGTCCTCGCCTTCCAGCAGGCCGGTGATGCGGGTTTCGCCGGAGGCGAGGCCGCCGAACATGAACGAGCGGTGCGAGATCGACTTGTCGCCGGGCACCCGTGCTGTGCCTGAAAGCGCTGGCGATTTGCGGGCGGTGGCCGGTTTCGGGGCGGCAGTATGCGACATGGGTTTTCCTTGGGTGAAAAACGCCGGTGGCCGGCCTTTTTCTTCTGGTTTGCGCGGTCTCGTATCACGGCGGGCGGAAATGGTCATCCCCTTGCAAGAGGTCGCTCAACGCGGGGATTTGTGACGCTGGCTTTAGGCTTTGACAGCGCCGTAAACTGTGGTTATGGGGACCAAACTTTCATCGACGAGGCTTGCTGTGGCAAAACCCGAACTTGGCACCAAACGCATCGACCCCGAGACGGGTCAAAAATTCTACGATCTGAACAAGGATCCGATCGTCTCGCCCTATACCGGCAAGAACTATCCCCGCTCTTATTTCGAGGAAGGCAAGATTGCCGCCCTTGAGGAGGAAGAGGAAGTTGCCGAGAAGGAAGTCGACGCCGAGGAGGAAGAGGGCGTCGAGGTCGTCTCGCTCGAAGAGGCGGACGAGGATGCGAAGCCCGACGATCTTCCCGATCTCGGCGATGACGAGGACGATGTGGACCTCGGCGACGACGACGATACGTTCCTCGCCGACGAAGAGGAAGAGGACGACGATGTCGCCGACATGATCGGCGTCGGCGACGACGACGACGAAGTCTGATCCGGCCTCTCGCACAGCGCCCGCCGACTTTCGCGGGTTCTTGATAAAAAGCGGCTCTTAAAGGCTTGATATTGACGGAAGGCGGGGTTAGAAGCCGCCTGCACTAACGGCGCGGTCTCAACCCGCGCCGGATCTCTTCGCCGGCAACGGCGCCGGTTGACTGCCGGAGTGGGGCCATAGCTCAGTTGGGAGAGCGCTTGAATGGCATTCAAGAGGTCGTCGGTTCGATTCCGATTGGCTCCACCAAAATTTCTATAATGATTTCAGTTGATTAGCATTCTCCCCCTCGGGGGCCTGTTGCCCTGAAATGGTTCGGGGCACCGCCGGGGCACCCCGAGGCGATTTTTGGGGGTCGCAAAATTTGCCTAGTCTCCGTTCCGCCAGATTTGCCGAAAGGCGAGGGGATGGGAAATGTTCGGACTTTTTAGCGCGGGCCTAGGTCCCTCGAAGTTAGATTGGCTTGAGGCACGATACGCTTGCATGTTCCGTATGCCGACGAGCGCAGCCCGTTGTGTCGCCGTAGCGTCAACCGGCTGAAGCCCGGCGGTGCTTCCTCAGCCGAGTGATTGCCGACCTGTCGACCGTAATCACGCCGCCGCAGTCAATCCGCACGGTGAGTTTGTCTGCTCCGCGATCGATGCGGGTGACGTCCCCAACAAGAACTACTCGGTCGCCGGCCCGGGCTTTGGGTGGCGGCTCTAGCGTGTAAGGATGGTCATAGGATGGAATGCTCACTCTGGCTCGGCCGCTAGGGAGAATGGAGATGACGGTACCTGCTAGCGCAACCTCATCGCCGACCTCAAATTCGCCAGGCATGTTAAGGTGCAGCATGGTTTTCCTCCCGATGCTTTCCTATTTGATGCTTTGCTAAATTAATGCCCGGCCACCGCGTTGGTTGCGTGCAATCCGCTTCGTACGGTTCCGCACATTTCCAAGCTGGATCGCGATGGCGACGGGACCACTTTGAGGTGCCTAGAGCGCCGTAAACCGCACCAGAGAGGCATCGCCTATCAGCTGGCCGAAATTTTCTAGGGGCGCCCTACAGGGAACACTCAAAAGGTTCAAAAGGGTCTGGGCCGCAGGCTGCTCGCTGTTTCCCTGCTGTTTATCAGCGGCAGTGGATTAACCGGGAACCCGTTATTTAAAATGGGCTAAGCCATTGGCTCTTATAAGGCTTCTTGAACTGACTCCCCCTCGGGAGCATGCGCGTACCGGTCCCGAAACTACCCTCCCCAATAGTGGGTAATGGCCTCGATTACCACGCTATAGCAACGGGCCGTTCTGATAGCGGTGCAGTGGCGAAATTTTGAATAAGCCCCTATGGGGAACATTCAGGTAAGCGGTTACAAGCTCCCTTGGCGCCCGAACGAAAAAGCCCGCCGCACCTTTCGGCGCGAACAGCTATGACGAAGGAACACGACCTCTGAAACGCGCGTCAGTCTTGCTCCCGCTTCCACAGATCCGAAGTCGATGCGTATGCGAACGATGCTGACCAAGCGATCAGGACGAGTCCGTTGAGACCCTCCAAGGCAGCAACGATTCGCATCGGCCCAGTGGCATAGACTTCGCCAAAGCCGATCGTCGTGTAACAGGTAACCGAGAAATAGAAGAAATCCGCTGCGCTTCCGGAAAACAAGCCTGCGAGACCTCCAAGGTCTGGATGGTGGTTCATCCAGGCGTAGGCGAGCGCGAAAAGACAGATCCCCACCACGTGAGCAATGATTGCTGCGACGACCAAGAGCAGCAGATCAACCCGCATCGGAAGTGAAAAACGACGCCTCATCGTTCCGGCGATATTTAGCACTTCATAGTGCATCAGAACCGTTACCAGTGCGAGACCTACAGATATGGCGAACGCGATGAGCAATTGCGGTACCTTCAAGTAGGACTCAGATGCTCAACCGCTTATCACCGCGCGAGCGGTTCGAACAGCGTCGACCTGACGCGACGCGATGCGATGCCGAACACGCGAATGGTGAGGACGAACGCGAGCACCCGGTGGTGCCATCTCCCCGGGTCCTCGGCAAAATCGTCGGAACCGAACCGCTCCCAATGGCTTTCGTAATCAGGGGCGGCGTCAAAGAGGAGATATGGATCGGCAAGAAAATAGCGTTTTGGAGGCGGGCTGGCTTTTGGCGGTCCCGCTTTCTATCGGATTTGCCGTTTTGATTGCAGGCTTAGTGCTGGGCTAGTGTGCTATGGGAACCGGAACTCGATCACTCGCCCCTCGGCCTTCCATGATTGCCGGGCGTCAACGGAACCAAAGTCGCGCAATAGCTGAGGGACAGGAGCAAGGCGGACGCCACCGTCGCGCTTTTCGCCAGCCGGCCGCTCGGGCTTTCTGCCTCTGCAAAACCAGCGCTCCCTCTTGCCGGTCGAGGTTACGGTTCGGTCATGACGGGCGAGGGAGCAATGCGCCGCTAGGTGTCAATCCTAATCGGAGGTTCACGCAAAGAAAAACCCGCCACCGTGAGACAGCGGGCTATGACAGTTTTTGTCCGGTTCAGTGATGGTCGCTCCCCCCACGCTTTCTACGAGGTTGCTTCGTGATCGGATGCGCTGCAAGAAACGCCTCGTCCGCCGCAATGAGCTTGGCGACTTCGTCCTCGCCGATCGGCAGATATCGGTCCTTTGCGGCTTCTCGCTTCCATTGGACGGCCATTAGATCGGGCGCTGGAACTCGGATTTGATCGGCCACAGCCTGCCGGCTCCTGTCGACGCTGATCATCCGTTTGTCAGAATAGGCGCTAGATTTGTTCTCGTCCTCCAGGACGTACATCGCGTGAATGCTTTTCTCTTGCCAGTAAGCCGTCTCCGCTCTTGCCAGGCTGGTGACAGCATCAGCCTTGCGCCAAGGAAGTCGGCGCGCCTGACGCATGAGCTGATTGTGGTGCGTGTCGATGAGGACGGCATCGGGCAGCGGATCAAGGCACTGCCGCACGAATGCAGCCAGCGCCTTTGTCTTGACGCCGGCGCTCATGCTGATGCGTCCCCTGCGGAAGCCAGCTGGAGAACCGACGCCGCCAGCTGCGCTGCCCAAAGTTCGGCTTCGAAGGGATATTTGCGCGCCGCGCCGGCCCTTGCGGGGCCGAAGCTTTTGAAGTTCAGTGCATGCGCAGGGGGCAGCATGCGCAAATACCATATTTTCGCGGCGGCAGGGGCCGCGACTATCCTTTTAAGCGGCTGCTCCGGTTCGGGCCTAGGTATGCCTGGCTCACCTGCTTGGTTTGCCACCACACCGCAGGCGGAACAGGCAACCTATTTCCGCAACCGATGCGTTTCCTACGGCTTCGAGCCAGGGACCCCGGCCATGGCCCAATGCATCCAAAACGAGTCCATTTCGTCTCGCGGCAGGGCATCTGCCAGGGCGAATGCGGCATTTGCCAACATGCAAAACAGTCAGCCGAAAACGACGACTTGCAACCGCTTCGGCAACACCGTGAACTGCACGACGTTTTGAGCCGACACCGAGAGGCGGAATGAGCGCCCGCCTCTCTCATTGCGAACGCTCGACGGCGAATGTTTGCGCGTCATCACCCTCCGGCCTAGAGAATGGTGGCGGCGCCGGCGTGAGGCTGAGGATTGACGCGCCGCCGTGCCCCCGCCCGATCAGGACGCTTCCTGCACTTCCTCGACTTGTGGCGTCACGGGTGCAGGATTAATGACGTAGGTGTTC
>NZ_JBVVQV010000011.1:0-215256 GCF_055811235.1 Mesorhizobium sp. WSM4810
TGCGACGCGATGCGCGACAGCAGATCGTCGAGCTCCACCGCCGGTGCAAGCGCGGCTTCGGCTTGAGCCGGATTGGCCGGCATCGGACTGGCGGGCGCGGTGGCCGGGGCGCTGACAGTCGCCGTGCTGCTGCCACCCAACAGCACCCCTGACGATGGCGACACCTATGCGCTAACCGCATTCGGCGACATGCAGGGGGACGTGCAATGAGCGAACGCAGCATCAGGATCCTGCTTGCCGTCTCGTTGGCACTGAACGTCTTCGTGCTCGGCGCCGCCGCCGGCGCTGGCTATATATGGCAGGCGCAGCAGGGGCAGCGCGACAGAGCGGGCGACCAGCGCGGCCTGCGCTTCGCCGCGGCCGGCCTGTCGCCCGACCAGCGCAAGGCGTTCCGCCAGGCGCTTCGCAGAGGCGCGGCGCCAGTCGGCTGCCGACATCGAAGCGGCTCGGGTCGGCCGCGAGGCGGTGGCGCGCCTGATCGAGGCTGAGCCGATCGACGCAGCGGCGGTCAATGAGACGCTCGCCTCGGTCCGGCAAGCCGATATGGCGCTGCGCGGCCGGCTCGAACAGGCAATCGTGACCTTCGCGACGGGACTGACGCCAGCCGACAGGGCGCGACTTGTCGACGGCCTGCGCGGCCGCAGCAACATGCTGCGCCGAGCGGGCGAAAAATAGAGCTGGAAACAGCGACGGATTCCAGTCGCTGCCGCGTTGAAGCCTCCAAAAGCAATGCTGACGGAGGCACCATTGGCAAGTCCGAGCGATGTCGCGGTTGCGCTCAACCGCTTCGGCCTGGGCGCCCGGCCCGACGACGAGGCGCCGGCCGACCCGAAATCCTGGCTGATAGCGCAGTTCGAAAGTTACGACGCAAACCCGGCGGTCTTTTCCGGCGCGCAGGACTCGGCCACACTCGGCGCCGGCTATGCCGCAGCGATGCTCGAGGCCAAAGACGCCGACGCGGCCGCAAAGATGGCCGCCCGCAAGGCGGCACGCCAGGAGGCTCAAGCGCTTTATCGCGACGAGGTCGACCTGCGAGCACGCGCGGCGCTCGAAACATCGACGCCCTTCATCGAGCGGCTCGTGCATTTCTGGTCGAACCATTTCGCCATCTCGGCGGAGAAACCGCAGGTGACCCTGATCGCCGGCGCCTTCGAGCGCGAGGCGATCCGCCCACATGTGCTCGGTCGCTTCGAGGATATGCTGCTCGCCGCCGAGCGCCACCCGGCGATGCTGTTCTATATCGACCAGGTGCGCTCGATCGGTCCCAACTCAAAATTTGCTAACCGCGCCGCGAAACGCAACGCCAAGCGCAAACCCGGCATCAACGAGAACCTGGCCCGCGAAATCATGGAACTGCACACGCTCGGTGCACGCTCCGGCTACAGCCAGGCCGACGTGACCGAATTCGCACTGGCGCTGACCGGTTTCAGCACCGGACGCGCTAAAGGGCGAGGCCAGGCCGGCGCTTTCACCTTTCGACCCGGGCTGCACGAACCGGGCCAACGCACGATCATCGGCCAGACCTACGACCAGCGCGGCGACAAACAGGCGCTCGCCGTGCTCGGCGACCTCGCGGCGGCCGAGGCAACCGCAACGCACATCGCAACCAAGCTGGCGCGCCACTTCATCGCCGACGAGCCGCCGGCCGCGGTCGTGACGCGGCTCGCCGAAGCCTTTCGCCGGTCAAAGGGCGATCTCGTCGCGGTCTACCGCGCGCTCCTCGACAGTCCAGAAGCCTGGCAACCAGCAGCGGCGAAGTTCAAGACGCCGTGGGAATGGACGATCTCGGCGCTGCGCGGCCTGGGCCGCAGCGAACTCGGCAAGCCGCGTCTGGCGCAACTGCTCAACCAACTCGGCCAACCGGTATGGCGGCCGCGTTCGCCGGCCGGCTATGACGATGTTGCCGGGAGCTGGGCAGCACCCGACGCACTGGTCCGCCGGGTCGAGGTGGCGCAGCGCCTCGCCGCGCAAGTTGGCGATATCGATCCGCGAGATCTCGCGCGAAAACTCTTTGCCGGCTCACTCAGCGACCTGACGATGGCCGGGATCGAGCGCGCCGAGAGCCGGCGCACCGGCATCGCGCTGCTGCTCGTGTCGCCCGAATTCCAACGAAGATGACTTTCAGCGAAGATGATTTCCAGAGGAGATGACCAAGATGGAACGCCGTCAATTCCTTACTCTCGCCGGCGCCGGCCTCGGCTCGATGCTGATCGCGCCGCGCATCGTCTTCGCCAATGTGGAAACCGATCGCCGCTTCGTTCTCATCATCCAGCGCGGCGCCGCGGACGGGCTGGACACCATCGTTCCCTATGCCGACCCCGCCTACCGCGCACTGCGCGGCCCATTGGCCATCGACGATCCGATAAAGCTTGACGGCACGTTTGGCCTGCATCCTTCGCTCACCGGTCTCCGCAAGCTGCATCAGGACAAGCAGGCGCTGTTCGTCCACGCGGTCGCTTCGCCCTATCGCGAGCGCTCGCATTTCGACGGTCAAAATGTGCTCGAAAGCGGCGGCAGCTCGCCCTACGAGCGCAAGGACGGTTGGCTGAACCGGCTGGTCGGCATGCTGCCGAAGTCTCGCGGCGAAGCAATCGCTTTTGCACCGACCATCCCGCTGGCGCTGCGAGGCGAGGCAGACGTCACCTCCTATGCGCCGTCCGCCCTGCCGGAGGCGCCGGACGACCTGATGACACGCGTCGGCAAGCTCTATGACGCCGACGAACAGCTGCATGCGCTGTGGAGCAGCGCGATGGAGACACGGGCGTTGGGCGCGGTGAACGCGCAGCGCAAGGACGCAGCGAGCGTCGGCCGCACCGGCGCGGGCTTCCTCGCCAAGGCCGGCGGACCGCGCGTTGCCATGATCGAAACCAGCGGCTGGGACACCCATAGCGGCCAGCAAGCCAGGCTGGCCAACCAGCTCAGAGCGCTCGACGCGCTCATCGATGGGTTGCACGTTGGCCTCAGCGATATCTGGAAGGATACGACCGTGCTGGTCGCCACCGAGTTCGGCCGCACTGTCGCCGTCAACGGCACTGGCGGCACCGACCACGGTACGGCATCGGCTGCGATGATCGCTGGCGGAGCGGTGAATGGCGGGCGGGTGCTGGCCGACTGGCCGGGACTGTCTACCGGTGCACTCTACCAAGGACGCGACCTCGCCCCGACGCTCGACCTCGACGCGCTGATTGCGGTGACATCAGCCGAAACGTTTGGTCTCGATCCGCAAGAGACGATGCGCAGGCTCTTTGCAGGAGGTCGATTCGATCCCGCGATCTCCAACATCGTGCGCAAATAGGACTGGCGTACTCAGCCGGTCCGGTTATCCGACGAACTGCCGGGCCAGCACCAGCACGACGGCGCCGGCCAAAAACATCGCCATAAGCCCGCTGCGCAGCGAGACCAGCCCGGCGACGATCAATGCAGCCCATTCCGCCGGCCCGCCGCCAAGTGCTGCCGGCGCCACCAGCGTCGTCAGCACTGCGGCAGGCACAGCGTTCAGCCCGGCCTCGACGCGCGGATGGATGTTTTCGAAGCGCGAGATCACCAGATGGCCGCCGATGCGGGTCAGATAGGTCGCGATCGCGCCGGCGATGATGATCCACAAGGTCGTGCTCATGGCCGCGCCTCCACGCCGCTGTGGCGCGGCGGCAGGATGACCGCGAGCAGCACGCCGGCCACGGCGCCAATCGAGACGTGCCAGGGCGAGCCCACCGTCTTGTAGGCGATGATGGAGGCAGCAGCACTGGCGACGACCACCGGCAGCCACAGTGGCCGTTTGCGAAAGCCCATGACCAGTCCGAGGAAATAGATCGGCAGCAGAAAATCGATGCCCAGCGCATGGGTATCGGGAATAAGCCTGCCGAATACCGCGCCAAGCGCGCTTTCGGTCACCCAGAACACATAGACCGGCAGGCCAAGCCCCATATACCAGGCGAAGCCGACCGTCTCGCCAGCCTCCGCCTTGCGCTCGGCCACGGCGAACTGCGGATCGGTGAGCAGGAAATAGCCGACCGCCTGCTGCACCGGCGGCCAGTGCGCGATGCGCCGGCCGATGCCCGCGGAGTAAAGCACATGGCGGAAATTCACGGCGAAGATCGACAGCACGATCAGCCATGGCGCGACATGCTGCCCGAACAATTCGATGCCGACCATCTGGCTGGCGCCGCCGAAAACCATGGCGCTCATCAGCAAGGCTTCAAGCACCGAAAATCCGTTGTCTACGGCGAGCGCCCCGAACAGCAGTCCAAACGGCGCCGCCGCCACCACGACGGGCATGCTGAGCCGCACGCCTTGCCAGAAATCGCTTTTTGCGCGGTTTTCGGAGATTGCTTCCGCCGACATCAGCCACTCCTCGGAGCACCGCTCGTCCTTTTGGACGATCAAAGGACGCTCTAACACTTTGAATCCACGCGTCGGGCCATCCGAAAATCGATCCCGATTTTCGGGCCGATGCGGGGGGAAAGCTGGTATGTAGGGAGCGCTGTCAGCCTTGTCACACCAATTCGCTTGAGCCAACAATCAGCGGAAGTGATCCTCGTCGCAGGTTCAGGCGTGCGCGTTTCGGCCAGTGCTCAGTCCACCGGGACCTTGGCTTCGATCGCCCTGCCCCAGTCGAGCAGCGGCTTGGCCCGCAAGGCGAAATCGACCAGCTCGTCGACCAGCGCCGGCCCGTGGATTCCCGCAGGGTCGACTTCGTGCCGGACGGCGAAATGCCGGTTGCGGATGGCCGCCGCGAGATCGGCCGCCGTGACATGCTCGAAGCCGCGTGGCGCGCGCTTCATGCAGCCTTCCGCATCGAGTTCGAGGCGGTTTTGCTTCAGCGCCTCGATCAGCGCCCGGAATTCACCCGGCCGCGCCGCGATGGCCTGGCGCATCGCCAGCAGCAGCGCCGGCCCCGGCTGCCACCAGGCAACGCCGGCAAAGCAGCGCTCAAGCCCGATATGGATGAAGAACACGCCCTGTTCCATCTTGGTGCCATCAGGCGAGAGGATTGCCGACAGATGCCGGTTGTAGGGCCGCTTGTCCTTGGCGAAGCGCACGTCGCGAGTGATCCGGAACAGCGACTTCTTGCGATTGCCGCGCAAACCCAGCCCTGCCGCTGCGAAGCGCTCGGAGAGCGTTTCGACCAGATCGCCGAAGGGGTCGCGCAGCTCGCTTTCGAAGAGGTCGCGGTTTTCCAGAAACCACTCCCGGCTCTGATGAAAATCGAGCGCCTTGAGGAAGGGAATGGCCTTTTGGCCGAAACCGGTGAACGCGCCTTCCATCACGCCTTGCCGATCCGCGCCAACCACGCATCCTCGTCGATCACTTCGATGCCGAATTCGGTGGCGAGCTTGAGCTTGGAGCCGGCACCTGGCCCGGCAACGACGAGATCGGTCTTCTTCGACACCGAGCCGGCGACCTTGGCGCCGAGCTTTTCGGCCATCGCCTTGGCCTCGTCGCGCGACATCTTTTCCAGCGCGCCGGTGAAGACCACCGTCTTGCCGGAGACCGGCGACGACACGCCACCGACCGGCTCCTCGTCGAGCACTGTTACTTCCGCCAGCAATGCATCGAGCGCCTGCCGGTTATGGTCTTCAGCGAAGAAATCGACCACCGCCTCGGCAACGATCGAGCCGATGCCGTTGATGCCGTTCAACTCCTGCCAGGCAGCGTTGCCAGGGTCACCCTTGCCGGCCGGCATGACGGCGCTTTGCCCGGTTTCGCGGAAAGCGGCAAAGGAAAGGAAATGGCGGGCCAGCCGCTTGGCATTGGTCTCGCCGATGTGGCGGATGCCGAGCGCATAGAGGAAGCGCGAGAACTCGACCTGCCGCCGATCGTCGATTGCCGCGAACAGCTTGCGTACCGAGGTCGCGCCGAAACCGTCAACGTTCTCGAGCTTGGTCAGCGATGCTGCCTGCCGCTTCTTCAGCGTAAAAATGTCGGCCGGCGAATAGATGCGTAGTGACGGATCCTCGGCGTGGAAGAAGAACTCGATCTGCTTCTCACCGAGCCCCTCGATATCGAAAGCACCCCGAGAGACGAAATGGCGCAGACGCTCCACCGCCTGCGCGGGGCAGATCAATCCGCCGGTGCAGCGCCTGACTGCTTCCCCCTCCTCGCGCACGGCGTGGCTGCCGCAGGCCGGGCAAAGCACTGGGAAAGCATATGGCACACTGTCAGGCGGCCGCTTTTCCATGACCACGTCGATGACCTGCGGAATGACATCGCCAGCACGCTGGATGCTCACCGTGTCGCCGATGCGAATGTCGCGGCCTTCGCGGATCGGCTGGCCGTTGTTGCCGATGCCCTTGATGTAGTCCTCATTGTGCAGCGTCGCGTTGGTCACCACGACGCCGCCGACCGTCACCGGCACCAGCCGCGCCACCGGCGTCAGCGCGCCGGTGCGGCCGACCTGGATGTCGATGCCGGTCAGGATCGTCGTCGCCTTCTCGGCCGGGAATTTGTGAGCGATCGCCCAGCGCGGCGAACGCGAGACGAAGCCCAGCCGCTGCTGCAGCTCGAGGCTGTTCACCTTGTAGACGACACCGTCGATGTCGTAGCCAAGCGTCGCCCGGTTGGATTCGATCAGCCGGTATTGCTCGAGCAGTCCCTCGACGCTGTCGAACAGCTTCATCAGCGGATTGACCCTGAAGCCAAAGCGCTCGAACGCCGCCACCATGCCCATCTGCGTGTCGGCGGGCATGGCGCTCACCTCACCCCAGGTATAGGCGAAAAACCGCAGCGGCCGGCTGGCTGTGATCGAGGTGTCGAGTTGGCGCAAGGAGCCTGCCGCCGAGTTGCGCGGATTGGCAAAAACCTGCTTTCCGGCCTCGGCATTGCGGCGATTGAGCTCGGCAAAGTCGGTGAGGCGCATATAGACCTCGCCCCGCACTTCCAGCAGATCGGGAAAATCGCCTGAGAGCACGTTGGGAATCTCGGCGATGGTGCGGGCGTTGGCCGTCACATCCTCGCCGACCTGGCCGTTGCCACGCGTTGCCGCCGTCACCAGCCGTCCGGCCTCGTAGCGCAGCGACAGCGACAGGCCGTCGATCTTCGGCTCGGCAGTCATCGCCAGCGGCGCGTCGGCGCCGAGCCTGAGGAAACGGCGGATGCGGCCGACGAAATCGATCACGTCCGCATCGGCGAAAGCGTTGTCGAGCGACAGCATCGGAATGGCATGGACGATCTTGCGGAATTTCTCCGACACCGCCGCGCCGACTTTGCGTGAAGGCGAATCCTCGCGCACAAGGGCAGGAAACCGCTGCTCGATGGCAAGGTTGCGCCGCCGCAGCGCATCGTAGGCCGCGTCCGAAATCGTCGGCGCGTCCTCGGCGTGGTAACGCTGGTCGTGGGCGGCGATTTCCTCGGCCAACCGCTTCAGCTCGCTGGCTGCTTCACTTTCGCTGAGTGAATCGACTGGTTTTTCGAGCATGCACGGCTCCTCGACGCTGACCCGGAACGATTTCCTGGGCCATGCGCGAAATCAAATTGCTACAGCGTCCTTGCGCGTTCGAAGGACGCGCGGCGCGCCACAATAGATCAGGATTTTGAGAAAATCATTGCTGAACAGCAGGATGGAGCCACATCCTGACTCGATCCACAACGCCGAGCATGAGCTCTGCTATGCCGCGGTGTTTTCGCGAAGCAGCCGCTCGGCGGCCGCACGCGCCTCGTCGGTGATGGTCGCTCCGGCGAGCATCCGCGCGATCTCTTCCTGGCGCGCCGCCCGGTCCATCTCGGCGATGCCGGTGGCGACGCGATCGGCGCTGCCGGATTTGGAGATCAGGAAATGCGTCGCCGCGCGTGCCGCCACTTGCGGCGCGTGCGTAACCGAAAGCACCTGCACGCGTTTTGACAGCCGCGCCAGCCTTTGGCCGATGGCGTCCGCCACCGCGCCGCCAACGCCGGTGTCGATTTCATCGAAGACCAAGGTCGGCGCCGAGCCGCGGTCGGCCAGCGCCACCTTCAGCGCCAGCAGGAACCGCGAAAGTTCGCCTCCGGAGGCGACTTTCATCATCGGGCCCGGTCTTGTGCCGGGATTGGTGCGCACCCAGAACTCGACCTGATCGATGCCGTCTTCCATGCGGCTCTCGGCCTCGCTTGCCATCTCGACGATGAAGGCTGCCCGTTCGAGCTTCAGCGCCGGCAGTTCGGCCATCACCGCCCTGGTCAACCCGACCGCCGCCGCATGGCGAAGCGACGAAAGCTGGGCAGCGGAAATGTCATAGGTCTCGCACGCGGCGGCGGCCTGCTTCTGCAGCCCGTGCAGGCGCTCCTCGCCGGCGTCGAGATCGGCGAGATCGGCGGCCATCGTATCGCGCAATTGCGCCAGATCGTCGACCGCCACACTGTGCTTGCGTGAGGCGGCGCGCAGCGAAAACAGCCGCTCCTCGGCCTGTTCCAGCCGCCGCGGATCGTACTCGGTGGCGCGAAGTGCCGCTTCCACGCCCGATTGCGCTGCGTCGAGCGACAGCATCGCCTCATCGAGCGATTTGACCACGTCGTCGAGCAGGCCGGGCGCCTCGGTCACCTTGCGCTGCAGCCGTCGCAACAGGCTGGCGAGTTGCGGCAGGGGCGAAGACGGGCCCGAGAGCACATCTTGCGCATCGTGGATTTCCGAGGCGATCTTTTCCGCCCGCATCATCGAGGCGCGCAACTCGGCGAGGTCGGCTTCCTCGCCTGGCTGGGGATCGAGCTTCGTCAATTCGGCGACCGCGGCGCGCAGATAGTCGGCCTCGCGGGCCGCCGCTTCCACCTTGGCACGATGCCGCGAAAGTTCCAGTTCGCAGGCCCGCCAGTACCGCCATGCCTCGCCGGTCGCCCGCACAGCGCCGAGATGACCGCCAAAACTGTCGAGCAATTCGCGATGGGCACCGGGATCGACCAAGGCACGCTCGTCATGCTGGCCGTGGATCTCGACCAGCGCGTGACCGACATCGCGCATCAGTGTCACGCTGGAAGGCTGGTCGTTGACGAAGACGCGGGTACGGCCATCCGCCGTCTGCACGCGGCGCAGGATGATGTCGCCATCGTCCTCGATAGCGTTGTCGGCAAGCAGCATGCGGGCAGGATGGTTGCGCGGCACGTCGAACACGGCGATGACTTGGCCCTGTGCTGCGCCATGCCGCACCAGCGAGGCGTCACCGCGGGCGCCAAGCGCCAGCGACAGCGCATCGAGCAGGATGGATTTTCCAGCACCGGTTTCGCCGGTCAGCACCGAAAGACCGGACGAGAAGTCGATGTCCAGCTTCTCGATCAGAACGATATCGCGGATCGACAGTCTGGAAAGCATGGTGACGCGCCGCTCAGGCGCCGGTGATCAGCTTCCCGGCCTTGGCGATCCACGAGCCCGCATTCTCGCGCGGCTCGAGCCCACCAGTCTGCAGGAGCTTGTAGGAATCCTTGTACCACACGCTGTCGGGATAGTTGGTGCCGAGCACAGCAGCGGCAGTCTGCGCTTCCGATGTCAGCCCCATCGCGTAGTAGGTTTCGGTAAGACGCGCGAGCGCTTCCTCGACATGGCGCGTGTTGGAATAGGTCTCCACCACGACGCGGAACCGCTTGACGGCGGCGATGTATTCACGGCGCTCGAGATAATAGCGGCCGATCTGCATCTCCTTGCCGGCGAGCTGGTCGTTGGCGAAGCGGATCTTTTCCTTGGCGTCGTCGACATATTCGGAATCGGGCCAGCGCGTCACCAGATCCTGCATCGTCTGCACGGTCTGACGCGCTTCCTTCTGATCCTGGGTGACATCCCTGATTTGCCGGTAATAGCTCAGCCCGATGATATACTGGGCATAGGCAGCGTCGTCGGTCGACGGATAGAGCGTGAGATAGCGCTTGGCCGAACCGATCGCCTCGGTATAGTTGCCTTGGCGATAGTCGGCAAAGGCGCCCATCACCATCGATTTGCGGGCGTATTCGGAATAGGGATGCTGGCGGTCGACCGCACCGAATTTGCGGCTCGCCTCCTGCAGGCGCCCGGCATTCAGATTGGCGAGGCCCTGATTGTAGAGAACGTCTGCCGGCTCGGTCTGCTCGACATAGGTCGACAGGTCGACATCCTTTTCGGACGACATGCAGGCCGACAGGAACAGCGATGGAACAACCACCGAAAGCGCCAGGAAAACAGCCCGATGCGGCGCTTTCGATTGACCAATTCGCTTAAAGAACATGATTGGATTCCGCCCTTTCGGCGTCATTTCAGTCGACATCTCGCCCTGGGGCAGCAGGCATAACCATAATCGCCGTGCCCGGCAACGCTATCTCCGGCCATTCGCACATTTTTGTGGCAGCCTGGCGCAACCCGCACACTTGCGTGATTTCGCCGGCCGATGGTGCATTCATGCAACACAGGCCGGCGGCCATAAAACCCGAAAAACGTAAAGAATCAGATCATCCAGGGCGCGTAGACAGGTGCATAGACGGCGCTCTTTTCGACGGTGCGACCGCGCTCGCGGCGTGTCGTCTCGACGATCTCGAACGCCGAACGGTCCGACAAAAGGCGGCGCAGGGCTGCCGCATTCAGCCTGTGGCCGCCGCGATAGGAACGGAAGCAGCCAATGAACCGGGCGCCGGCCAGCGCCAGATCGCCCATGGCATCCATCGTCTTGTGGCGCACGAATTCGTTGGGATAGCGCAAGCCTCCGATGTTGATCACGCGGTTGTCGTCACCGATCACCAGGGAGTTTTCCAGCGAGGAGCCGAGCGCATAGCCGGCTGCCCACAGCCGCTCGACGTCCTTCATGAAACCAAAGGTGCGCGCCCGCGCGATATCGCGGCGAAAAATGTCGGCGTTCATGTCGGATGCAAAGAGCTGACGGCCGATCGCCGGGCTTTCGAAATCGATCTCGATTTCGAAGCGCGTGCCGTCATAGGGCCTGAACTCCGCCCAGGAGGCACCGTTCTCGATGCGAACCGGCTTGACCACCCTGATGTAGCGGCGCTTGACCGGCAGCGTATCGATGCCCGCCTGGTCGATAGCCTCCACGAACGCCATGGCGCTGCCGTCAAGGATCGGAACCTCACGGCCGTCGATCTCGATGACGACATTGTCGATGCCGAGCCCGAAAACCGTGGCCATCAGATGTTCGACTGTGGCGATGTGCTCGCCTGCCGGATCGCCGAGCATGGTGCACAGATCGGTGGCGCCGACCTCGGAAACAAGTGCGCGGAACTCCCGGACTTCGCTTCCATTCGAAAGCTGGAACACGACACCCGCATCAGCGTCTGCCGGCAGGAAATGAACGGTAACGGAATTGCCGCTGTGAACGCCGGTGCCGGTCAGCGTCGCACGCGATCTAAGTGTCGTCTGATAGTCGTGCAAAACAAACCCCATAGCCCATACTGCCTACGTCCGCTTCATAAGCCCAAGGGCGCGGCTCTTTGATCGGCAGGCAGGGCCACTTCCCCGAATCCCAGCAAACCGAAATTGATCGCGGCGAAGATAGTGGTCCGGCAGGAAGTCTCCAAATCACGGTTTCTTACTTTCTGTAACCGCGATCCGAACCGGATACGGTCTCATAACTCCTTGTTTTACAGGCACTTTTAGCGTTAACAGGCAAACAATTTCTTGTCTGCCTGTTAACAACTGTTACGGCCCGTTAACAGGTTAGTTGGCCTGGCGGCGCAGGAATGCCGGAATCTCCAGCTGATCGTCTTCCTGGACAGCCCTGCTCTGCGGCGTCAGCCGGCCCTGGTCGTCCAACTGGCCGCGGCGTGGCGCGTAAAGCTGCGGATCCTGGCTGGCAAGGCGGCGCACTTCGGGTGCCGCCTGGCGCAGTTTCGGCTCGCGCGGCTGCGCCGGCTGCAGCCGTGCAGGCTCTTCTTCGCGACGGGTAAGGCCGTTGGTCAGGCGCTTGAGCAGTCCCATCGGTCCGCTGTTCTCGTGGTCGGCCGGACGGCTTTTGGCTTCCACCTCGGCTTTCACCACCGGCGGAAAGTCCTCGACGCGCGGCATGCGCTGGGGCGCTGCCGGCTGAAGCACTTCACGCTGCGGCGCGGGCTGCATCGTTTGCTGAACCATTGGCTGCAGCATCGGCTGCGGCTGGGCCGGCGGCGCCTGGAAGATCTTGCTCTGCGGGCGGAAATCTTCCGCCTGGGAGGCCGGCGCGGGACGCGCCATCGCCGCCGCATTCGCCTCGGCGAGCTGGATTGCCTCGGCGACCGGATCGGCGGCGCGCGGCTCGTAGCCTCCCTGCTGGACAGGCGCCGGACGGCTTTCCGTGACCGGAGCGGCCGGACGGCTGACCGGCTTTGGCGGAGCCGTGCGGATGGCGATCGGCGCGGCAGCGATTTCTGCCGCCGATTTGTCGATGCCGGTAGCAACCACCGAGACGCGGATGACGCCTTCGAGATCCTCGTCGAAGGTCGCACCCAGGATGATGTTGGCTTCCTGGTCGACCTCCTCGCGAATTCGGGTCGCCGCCTCGTCGACTTCGAACAGGGTCAAGTCGCGGCCGCCGGTGATCGAGATCAACAACCCCTTGGCGCCCTTCATCGAGGTCTCGTCGAGCAGCGGATTGGCGATCGCGGCTTCGGCGGCGGCCATGGCGCGCCCCTCGCCGGAAGCTTCGCCCGTCCCCATCATCGCCTTGCCCATCTCGCGCATGACCGAGCGGACGTCGGCGAAGTCGAGGTTGATCAGCCCTTCCTTGACCATCAGGTCGGTGATGCAGGCGACGCCGGAATAGAGCACCTGGTCGGCCATGGCGAAAGCGTCGGCAAAGGTCGTCTTGTCATTGGCCAGCCGGAACAGGTTCTGGTTGGGGATGACGATGAGGGTATCGACGCATTTCTGCAATTCCTCGATGCCCAGATCCGCCGTCTTCATGCGGCGCTGGCCTTCGAAATGGAACGGCTTGGTGACGACGCCGACGGTGAGAATCCCCTTCTCGCGCGCCGCACGTGCAACGACCGGCGCGGCCCCCGTGCCGGTGCCGCCGCCCATGCCGGCAGTGACGAAGCACATATGGGTGTTGGAGAGATGATCGACGATCTCGTCGATGCATTCCTCCGCCGCGGCGCGTCCGACTTCCGGCTGCGACCCCGCACCCAGGCCCTCGGTGACATGCGCGCCGAGCTGGATCAGGCGATCCGCCTTGGACATGGTCAGCGCCTGCGCATCGGTATTGGCCACCACGAACTCGACGCCGCGCAAGCCGGCGGTGATCATGTTGTTGACGGCATTGCCGCCGCCGCCGCCGACACCGAACACGGTGATACGCGGCTTCAGCTCGGTGATGTCCGGCTTTTGCAGATTGATGGTCATTGTCTCCGTCCTTTGCCTTTCCCGCCGCTTCGCCGCTGCGGCCGCCTATGGGGCTGTCCCCGTCAATTTAAAAACTGTCTCTCAACCACTGACTCATTCGATGCAGTTTTCCGCCAGTTCCGGTCATCCTGAGACCAGAAATTCCTTTCGCCGGATGGCTCTCGAAATTCGCCATCTGCGGGTAGATCAGAAGCCCGACTGGCGTCGAGAAAGCCGGCCCCTTGGCCGCCTCCGGCAGGCCCGCTACACCGAGCGGACGGCCGATGCGCACATTGCGTCCGAGAATGCGGCGCGCTGCCTCGGGCAGGCCGGAAAGCTGGCTGGCGCCGCCGGTCAGCACGACGCGCTTGCCGGCCGCGTTGCCGTAGCCGGACCTGTTCAGCCGGTCGCGCAACAGTTCGAGCGTCTCGTCGATGCGCGCCCGGATGATGCGCGTCATCACCGAACGCGGGATCTGAAGCGGCACCTCGCCGTCCTCGCCGATCGGCTGTATCGAGACCAGGTCGCGGTCGTCGGCACTGCCGGGCAGCGCCGAGCCATGCATCACTTTCAGCCTCTCGGCGGCATCGAGCGAGGTTGACAGGCCCTTGGCCATGTCCAGCGTAACGTGGTTGCCGCCGATGGCGATGGCGTCGCCATGAACGAACTTGCCTTCCGAAAACATCGAGATCGTCGTGGTGCCGCCGCCCATGTCGATGCAGGCTGCGCCCATCTCCAGTTCGTCGTCGACCAGTGCGGCAAGACCGCTGGCATAGGGCGTCGCCACCATGCGCTCGACCGACAGGTGCGAACGGTTGATGCAAAGCTCCAGATTGCGCAACGGTGCCGCGTCACCCGTCAGCACGTGCATGTCGACGCCGAGTTGGTCGCCGACCATGCCGCGCGGATCACGCACGCCGCGCTCGGCGTCCAGCGAAAAGCCGACGGGAAGCGAATGGATCACTTCGCGCTCGGCCCGCAGCGCCTGCTTGGCGCCGGCGGCAAGCACGCGCTTGATGTCGGCCTCGTCCGCCTCATGGCCGCCAAGGTTGATGGTTGCCGAGAAGCTTTCGCTCTTCAGCCGGCCGGCCGTCATATTGACGATCAGCGAATCGACGGTCAGCCCGGCCATGCGCTCGGCGGCATCGACGGCAAGGCGAATGGCGTGCTCGGCCCTGTCGAGATCGATGACGACACCCGATTTCACGCCTTGCGATTTCTGGTGGCCGATGCCGATAACCTGTATGCGATGCGAGCGCCCGCGCAGCAGCATGCCGTCCTCGCGCGGCTTGAGCTTGGCCACCACGCAGCAGACCTTGCTCGAGCCGACATCCAGCACCGTCATGATGCCGGATCGGCGCGACGAGGCATCGCTGTTGCCGCCAAGCCAGCTCATATCTTCGTCTCCGGCTTGCGCTTCGGCATTTTCGGCTTTTCATTGAGCGCGGCCTGACGCTGCGTCGCCGCCTCCGGCGTCAACTGGACGACGAGGCGATCGGAAAGGCGCATGTCAACGGCGGCGATATCGCGCGTCAAAAGCCCGTTCTCTCGGTCCATCCTCAGCAGATCGGCGATCGCCTGGTCCTCGCCATCCTCGGGGAGCTTGACCGTGATGCCGTTTTCCAGCTTCAGGTCCCAACGTCGTTCGCCGATGCGGATGTAGCCTTTGATCCGTGCGGCAAGCTCTGGGTATTTCTTGATCCTGGCCAGGAAATCCGGCGCCTTGGCCGGGGCGCCGGTGCCGACGATCAGCGGCAGCAGCGACTGCTTGCCGCCGGAGAATGGCGCGATCACGGCGCCGGAGCGCTCGATGACCGAAAGCTCGCTGCCCTGCTGCCAGAGCGCGAAGGGCTCACGCTCCTCGATGCGCACCTCCAGCGTGTGCGGATAGACCTTGCGCACCGCCGCAACCTCGACCCAGGGCAGCGTGGCGATGCGTTCCCGCGCGGCTTCGGCATCGAAGCCGATCAGCGACGTCCAGCCATCGAACTGCATCCTGTCGAGAATATCGATCTCGGAGGTTGCGCGGTTGCCGACGACCTTGATCTGGTCGACGGCAAAGCCCGTGCGCGCGGTGATGCCCTGGACGATAGCGTCGACATGCCCGCCGAGATAGGCGCCATAGGCACTGCCCGATACGAGCAGCGCCGCCGACAGCACGGCTGCGGAAAACGGCGGCACCTCGAAGTCGTCCTCGCCCAGACGCGCCAGCATGCGCGCCGGCCGGCGAAGCAGGCGCGGCAGCACGAAATGGTCGAACGACAACGCCACACCGAACAGCGTCGGCCCGGCCGCGCCCTTCCCCTTGCCCTGTCCCCACCTCAACGCAGACACGAAGCGTCCTCCACCATCCAACTCAACAAATCGCCGAACGAGTGTCCCGCCTGCGCGGCGATCTCAGGCACCAAGGATGTCGGCGTCATGCCGGGCTGAGTGTTGACCTCGAGCCAGACAATTTCGCCGTTCTCGGAGTGTCGATCATCATAACGGAAGTCCGACCGGGAAACGCCCCGGCAGCCGATGGCTTGGTGAGCCCTGAGCGTCAGTGTCTGTATTTTTTGGTAAATATTCGGTGAAATTTTTGCAGGGCATTCGTGTTTTGATCCGCCCGCGACGTATTTTGAATCATAGTCGTAGAAGGAATGGCCGGTCGGGATAATCTCGCAGACGCCGAGCGCCACATCGCCCATCACCGCGCAGGTCAACTCCCGCCCGTGCACATAGCGCTCCGCCATGACGGTATCGCCATACTTCCAGTCGGACGAGCCGATGACCTGCGGCGGATGCGACTGCCCTTCGTGCACGATGACGACACCGAAGCTCGACCCCTCATTGACCGGCTTGACGACGTAGGGCGGCTTCATCGGGTGCTTGTTCTGGATGGCGAAGCGATTGACCACCTTCGATTCGGCAACCGGTATGCCGACAGACTTGGCGATCTTCTTGGCTTGTTCCTTGTTCATGGCAAGCGCCGAGGCGAGCACGCCGGAATGGGTGTAGGGGATGGCAAGATATTCGAGGATGCCCTGGATGGTGCCGTCCTCGCCGAAAGGACCATGCAGCGCATTGAAGACAACATCAGGCTTGAGCTCAGCCAGCACCGATCCAACATCGCGCGAGACGTCGACGCGAGTGACCTGGTAGCCTTCCGTCTCGAGCGCATCGGCACAGGCTTTCCCCGAAGACAAGGACACGGGCCGCTCGGACGAGAATCCACCCAGAAGGACGGCCACGTGCTTGCTTTTCATTTCCCGTCATTCCCTGTCACGGCGGGCCCTTTCACTGCGGGTCTGCATCTCACACGCCCCGGAAAGGGCCATACACTCAAACGCTCGGAGCAGTCCCTGCTCTGATGATTTCTGCACCATCGGCCCCCGAGTTTTCCCGGCAGGCAGCCCCTGACGGAAAAACGCTGGTGACGCGTCGAAACGACTCAAATCAGGAAACGCTTCAGGGCAGAGAATCAGAGAGTTGAATCGCTGGCAAGTCCTTACGATTCCGCGAGATTCACTTTCCGCAAAAACGGCCGCGAAAACTGTGTGTTGAGTCCTTACAGCAACTGCCCGAGGAATTCCTGGACCTCGTGCCCCGGCCGGAACTTGCCGATGCGCTTGATTTCCCAATGCAGCCGGATGCCCGACCTTTCGAGCACGCGCGCGCGCACCGTCTCTCCAAGATATTCAAGGTCGTAGCCGGTCGCGGTTCCCGTGTTGATCATGAAGTTGCAATGCATCGGCGACATCTGCGCGCCGCCGATCATCAGCCCCCGACAGCCCGCCCTGTCGATCTCCTTCCAGGCCGAGGTGCCCTCCGGATTCTTGAAGGTCGAGCCGCCGGTCTTTTCGCGGATCGGCTGCACGGTCTCGCGATGATGCTGGACGGCGTCCATCGCCGCCTTGATCGCGGCCTTGTCTGCCACAACGCCTTCGTACACCGCCGATGTGAAGATCAGCCCGGCAGGTGCTGCCGAATGGCGATAGGCGTAACCCATATCGGCGTTGCTCAGCGTGTGCACATTGCCCTTGCGGTCGAGCGCCCGCACCTCGACGACGCGCTCGCGCGTCTCGACGCCATTGGCGCCGGCATTCATCCTCAGCGCACCGCCGATGGCGCCCGGAATGCCGTGGTAGAACTCAAAGCCGCCTATGCCAGCCTGATAGGCGACAGCGGCAAGGCGTTTGTCGGGCGTGGCCGCGCCCGCCTTGATTGTGGTTGGCGCAATCACTTCGGCTTCGCCAAAGCCCTTGGCCGAAAGCCGGATGACGAAGCCCGCAATACCGCCGTCACGGACAAGCAGGTTCGAGCCGATACCGACGGTGGTCAGCGGTATCTCTTCGGGCACTGCTCCCAGGAACGCAGCGAGATCGTCTTCGTCGGCCGGCTGGAACAGCGCGTCGGCCAGCCCGCCGGCGCGGAACCAGGTGATCTTGTCCATCTCGGCATTGGGCGTGATGCGGCCGCGCAGGCCGGCAAGCCGGCCGCCAAGCTTGTCGATCAATGCCTGGCCACGCATCATGAGGCAGTACCGCCGAGTTCCCTGGGCAGCGCGTAGGCCCATTGGGTGATGTTGCCGGCACCGAGGAAGACGATGAAATCGCCTGGATTGGCCAGGTCGCGGATAACCGGCGCAATCGCCGCGGGGCCTTCGATGTAGCGCGCGTCGCGATGGCCGCCGGAGCGGATGCGCGACACCAATGCCTCGGACGTCACCCCGTCGATCGGCTCTTCGCCTGCCGCATAGACCGGCGCCACCATCACCGTGTCGGCATAGTTGAAGCAGACGGAAAACTCGTCGAACAGGTCGTGAAGCCGGGTGAAGCGGTGTGGCTGGGCAATCGCGATGACGCGGCCCTTGGTGGCATCGCGCGCCGCCTTGAGAACCGCCGTGATCTCGACCGGATGGTGGCCGTAATCATCGAACACATCGACGCCGTTCCACGAACCGGTACGGGTGAAGCGCCGCTTGACCCCGGCGAAGGACGACAGGCCCTTCCTGATCGCCTCGGCCGAAAGGCCGAGCTCATGCGCGACGGCGATCGCCGCCGTCGCATTGGCGACGTTGTGACGGCCGGGCATCGGCAGGCGCAGGCCTGATATCGTCGACTGGCCGCCGGTCTTGCGGTCGCGGATCACCACGTCGAATTCCGAGGTCGGGCCATCCATGCGGTGATTGATGAAACGCACGTCGGCCTGTGCGTTCTCGCCATAGGTGATGACGCGCCGGTCCTCGATGCGGCTGACCAGCGCCTGCACCTCGGGATGGTCGGTGCACATGACGCCGAAGCCGTAGAACGGCACGTTTTCGACGAACTGGCGAAAGGCCTCGCGCACCTTGTCGAAGGAGCCGTAATGGTCGAGATGTTCGGGATCGATATTGGTGACGACGGCAATCTCGGCCGGCAGCTTCAGGAACGTGCCGTCGCTCTCATCGGCCTCCACCACCATCCATTCGCCATCGCCCATGCGGGCGTTGGTGCCGTAGGCATTGATGATGCCGCCATTGATCACGGTCGGATCGAGCCCGCCGGCCTCGAGCAGCGTCGCCACCATCGAGGTCGTCGTCGTCTTGCCATGCGTGCCGCCGATGGCCACCGCCTGCCGGAAGCGCATCAGTTCGGCCAGCATCTCGGCGCGACGGACGATGGGAAGCAGTTTCTCGCGTGCCGCCTTCAGCTCCGGATTGGATTTCTTGATCGCCGTCGAGACGACGACCACTTCGGCATCCCCGATATTGTCGGCATGATGACCGACAAAGCACTCGATGCCCTTGTCGCGCAGCCGCTGCACATTGGCGCTGTCGGCCTGGTCGGACCCCTGCACCTGGTAGCCGAGATTATGCAGCACCTCGGCGATGCCGCTCATGCCGATACCGCCGATGCCGATGAAATGCACGAGGCCGATCGTCTGCGGCATCTTCATGCGTGCGTCTCCTTCCTGAATTCCGATACGCTTTTCTTCGACGCAATAGCCTCTGTCAGATCGGCGAGCAACCGTGCCGCGTCCGGTTTTCCGGCCGATTTCGCCGCCGCTGCCATTGTGGTCAGCCGCTCCGGATCGTCCATCAGCGCTCCGACCAGCGCGGCGATGCGCTCGGAGGAAAGCGTCGATTGCGGATGCACTTCGGCGCCGCCTGCCGCGGCCAATGCCGCGGCATTGGCGGCCTGGTCGTGGTCGAGCGCATGCGGATAGGGCACCAGCAGCGCCGGCCGGCCGATCACCGCGATTTCCGATACGGTCGATGCGCCGGATCGTGACATCACCAGGTGCGCCGCAGCCATGCGCGCCGCCATGTCGGTGAAGAAGGGCGACACCTCAGCCTCGACGCCAAGGACGGCATAGGCCGCCTTCACCCGCTCGACATCGTCGGCACGCGCCTGCTGGGTGATATCAAGCCGCTTGCGTTGTGCATCGGAAAGCTGTCGAACCGCCGCCGGCACCGCATCGGAAAAGAACTGTGCGCCCTGGCTGCCGCCGAACACCAGAAAGCGGAACCGCTGCTCCCCGGTCGACGCCGCATAGGGCGTCTTTGCCGCCTCCAGCACTTGCGGCCTGACCGGATTGCCGGTCGTCACCGTCTTGGCGCCTGCAGCGCTTGAATCTTCTGGCAAAAACCCGCCGGCGATGGCATCGACACGGCCGGCGAGCGCCCGGTTGGCGCGCCCCATCACCGCGTTCTGCTCGTGGATCAGCGTCGGCACCTTGCGCCGCGTCGCCGCATAGAGCGGCGGCAGCGTCGGATAGCCGCCGAAACCGACCACCACGGCTGGCTTGACCCGACCGATCACGGCCGATGCCTGCCGCACGCCGCCCCAGATCTTCCAGAAGGCGGCGAGCACGGCGAAAGGATTTTTCGAGCCGATGGTCGCCGACTGGATCGGATGGATGCCCGCCGCCGGGAACTGGCCGGCAAAACGCTCGACACGATCATCGGCGGCCAGATGCACCGTCCAGCCGCGCCTGATCAGCTCGTGCGCCAGCGCCTCGGCCGGGAAGAGATGCCCGCCCGTGCCGCCGGCCGCCAAAAGGATCGCGCCCCTCGACATTTCACTCCGCCGGCATGGCGCGCTGCGACGGCGCGAAGCCCAACTGCTTGCGCTTTTCCGGCCGCTTGCGCGTCAGCGCCAGCACCATGCCCATCGAGATGGCGATGGCGATCTGCGAGGAGCCGCCATAGGAGATGAACGGCAAGGTCATGCCCTTGGCCGGCATCAGCTGCAGATTGACGGCCATGTTGATGACCGACTGCAGACCGAAGACCGTGACCAGGCCGCCGACCGCATAGCGTGTGAAATCGTCCTGCTCCTTGAGCGCGGTGCCGAGGCCGCGCAGCACGATGAAGGCGAAGATGATCATGATGAAGAAGCACATGATCAGTCCGAACTCCTCGCCGGCCACCGAGTAGACGAAATCGGCATGGCTGTCGGGTATCACCCGCTTGACGGTGCCCTCGCCCGGACCGACGCCGAACCAGCCGCCATTGATCAGTGCATCGCGGCCCATGTCGACCTGGAACGTGTCGCCCTCGCCGGTCATGAAGCGATCGATGCGGCCGGCGACATGCGGGAACACGGTATAGGCAGCAAACACGCCGCCGATGCCGACAGCGCCCAGCGCGATGATCCACAGCCATGGCAGTCCGGCCATGAAGAACATCACCCCCCAGGTGCCGAGCACCAGCATGGTCTGGCCGAAATCGGGCTGCGCCACCAGCAGCGAGATGACGAGGGCCAGCAGCAGCATGGCGAACAGATTGCCTGGAATGTCGGGCTGGCGCTTGTGTTCGGCAAACAGCCAGGCGCAGATGACGACGAAGGCAGGCTTCAGGAATTCCGACGGCTGCAGCGACACCCCGGCGAGCGACACCCAGCGACGCGCGCCCTTCACCTCGACGCCGATGTAGAGCACCGCCAACATCAGCACCAGCGTGATGCACAGCATCGCCAGGGCCATGCGCCTGATCTGCCGCGATTCCAGGAAGGAGACGGCCAGCATCACGCCAAGTGCGGGAATGGTGAAGATGATCTGCCTCGTGGCGAAGTGGAAACTGTCCAGGCCGATGCGCTGGGCCACCGCCGGGCTTGCCGCGAAGGACAGCACGATGCCGAGCCCCATCAGCGACAGGAACGCAGCCAGGAACCAGCGATCGATCGTCCACCACCAAGTGGCAACCGGGCTTTTGTCGAGACGGCTTTGCATTATCGTGCCCCTCCGATGAGCTTCACGCCATCAATAGTGCTCGCAGCTTGCCTGAAGGCTTCGCCGCGCACTTCGAAATTCTTGAACTGGTCGAAACTGGCGCAGGCCGGTGAAAGCAGCACCACCACCTCGCCGTTGCAGTCGTCCCTGGCCGCGTCGCTTGCCGCATGCTCGACAGCTGCCGCCAGAGTGCCGGAGATCTCGTAGGGCACCGCCTCGCCAAGCGTCGCCGAGAAGGCTGGTGCGGCCTCGCCGATCAGATAGGCTTTGGCGATGCGCGGAAAGAGGCCGCGCAACGGCTCGATGCCACCCTCTTTCGGCAACCCGCCGGCGATCCAGTAGATGCGCGGAAAGGAGGACAATGCGGGCGCAGCCGCATCGGCATTGGTCGCCTTGGAATCGTTGATGAACAGCACATGGCCCTTGCGGCCGACCTGCTCCATACGGTGCGCCAGCCCGGGAAAGCTCTCCAGCCCCGACTGGATCTCGCCCAGATCGAGCCCGACCTTGAGGCAGGCGGCGAGAGCGGCCAGCGCATTCTGCGCATTGTGCTGGCCGCGCAGCGAGCCGATGCCCTCGAGAAAGGCGACCCGGCTGTAACGGCCGTGCACCGCCTCCATCAGATCGGTGCCCTCGGCGAAATAGCCGTCGGTCAGCGGCAGGCGCTTCGAAATGCGGATGACGTGCCGGCCTGCCCGCTCCAGCCGGTCGGCGAGCTGGGCGCACCAGGAATCGTCGACGCCGACGATGGCCGTTTCGCTGCCGGCCGTCAGCCGCTCCTTGATCGCGGCGTAGTGCTGCATCGTGCCATGACGGTCGAGATGATCGGGCGTCAGGTTGAGCAGGACGCCGGCGGTCGGATTGATCGAGGGCGCCAAGTCTATCTGGTAGGACGAGCATTCCACGACATAATGCCGCCCCGGTTCCGGCGGATCGAGCGTCATCACCGCGCGGCCGATATTGCCGCCCATCTGCGTGTCGCGTCCGGCCGATTTCAGGATATGCGCCGTCAGCGCCGTGGTCGTCGATTTGCCGTTGGTGCCGGTTATGGCGACGAAGGGTGCAGCCGGCGCCAGCAAGGTCCGCTGCCGGCAGAATAGCTCGATGTCCCCAATGATCTCGACGCCTGAAGCGCGCGCCAGTTCCACTGTCCAGTGCGGCTTCGGATGCGTCAGCGGCACGCCGGGCGACAGCACGAAGGCCGAGAACTTCGCCCAGTCGGCGCCACGCAGGTCGCCGGTCGCGATACCGACGGCCGCGGCATTGGCGACACTGCCGGGATTGTCGTCCCAGGCGAGCACCTCCGCCCCGCCCTCGATCAACGCGCGCGCAGTGGCGATCCCCGAGCCGCCGAGCCCGAAGAGTGAAACGCGCTTGCCTGCGAAGGATGCGGCGGGGATCAAGCGGCCTCCTATCGCAGCTTGAGGGTCGACAGGCCGACCAGCGCCAGGATGACGGCGATGATCCAGAAGCGGATCACCACCTGGCTTTCGGTCCAGCCGAGCTTTTCGAAATGATGGTGGATCGGCGCCATCAGGAATACCCGCTTGCCGGTCATCTTGAAGTAGCCGACCTGGATGATGACCGACAGGATCTCGACAACGAACAGGCCGCCGACGATGACCAGCACGATCTCGTGCTTGGTGGCAACCGCAACCGTGCCGATCAGGCCGCCAAGCGCCAGCGAGCCGGTATCGCCCATGAAGATCGCCGCCGGCGGTGCGTTGAACCACAGGAAGCCGAGGCCGGCGCCGATCACTGCGCCGAGGACCACCGCCAATTCACCGGTGCCGGGCACGAAATGGATCTGCAAATACTCGGCGAACACCGCATTGCCGGACAGGTAGGCGATGACGCCGAAGGACGCCGCCGCGATCATGATCGGCACGATCGCAAGGCCGTCGAGGCCATCGGTCAGGTTCACCGCGTTGCCGGCGCCGACGATGACGAAGCACGAGAACGGGATGAAGAACCAGCCGAGATTGATGAGGAACTCCTTGGCGAAGGGGAAGGTCAGCGACGATGAGAACGGCGCCTGGCCATTGTGCATGATCACCCAGGCGGCGATGCCGGCGATGACGAATTCAAGCCCCAGCCGCGCCTTGCCAGAGAAGCCGAGATGCGATTGCTTCGTCACCTTGAGATAATCGTCGTAGAACCCGATCGAGCCGAAACCCAGGGTCACCAGCAGCACCACCCAGACATAGATGCTGGACAGGTTCGCCCACAACAGCGACGAGCCGATGATGCCGCACAGGATCATCAGCCCGCCCATGGTCGGCGTGCCGGCTTTCTTGAAATGCGTCTGTGGCCCGTCGGCGCGGATCGGCTGGCCCTTGCCCTGCCGCAGCCTCAGCGAATTGATAATGGCCGGGCCGAAGATGAAGACGATCAGCGCCGCGGTGATCAGCGCGCCGCCGGTGCGGAAGGTTATGTAGCGGAAGACGTTGAAGACCGAGATCTTGTCCGCGAATTCGACGAGCAGTGTGAACATGCGATTCGGTCCCCGGACCTGGCTCTAGGTCTGTTTGGCGGTTGCGGCTGCCGCCGGAAATTTGCTGAGCAGTACGTCGACCAATTTGGAAAACCCGATGCCTTTCGACGATTTGATCATCACCACGTCGCCCGGCTTCAGTGCCGACAGAAGCACCAGTTTCAGATCCTCTGCGCCGGCGCGATATTCTGTCTCGATCTCATCAGGCAGGATATCGGCCAGCGCCCGCATTTGCGGGCCGGCGAGAAAGACCGTGCGCGTGTCGGTGCCGACGATGAGATCGGCAAGGGCGGCGTGCAGCTTCGCCGAATGGTCGCCGAGCTCGAGCATGTCGCCGAGCACCGCGATGCGCCTGCCTTCGCCCGACACCGGCGTCGCGTTGAGCAGCGCCATTGCTGCGCTCATCGACGCCGGATTGGCGTTGTAGCTCTCGTCGATCAGCGTGATCGGACCTTTCGGGTGGCGCAGCACATGGCGCTTGCCGCGTCCGCGTTGGGCCGAAAGATCGGCCAGCGCCGGCGCCACCCTGGCGATGTCGGCGCCGACCAGGTGCGCGGCGCCCAGCACGGCCAGCACATTCTGCACCATGTGTCGGCCCGGCGCGCCGACCCTGGCGGTGATCTCCTGACCGCCGATCTTGGCAGTGATGACGGAATGATCGGCATGCAGCGCGCATGTCAGCAGCTTGAAGGTCGCACGGGCATTCTCGCCAAAGCCGTAGATGTGCTCGACGCCGGCGGCTCTCGCCATCTTGTCCAGAAGCTTCCAGCGCGGGTCGTCGCGGTTGAGAAGGACGGCGCCGTCCGGTTCCAGTCCTTCGAAAATCTCGGCCTTGGCCCTGGCGATCTCGTCCAGGTTGCGGAAGAAGCCGAGATGTGCCGCGGCGATCAGCGTGACGATGGCGACATGCGGCCGGACCATCCTGGCCAGTGGCCGGACCTCGTCAGGATGGTTCATGCCGATCTCGAACACGGCATAGTCGCAATCCACAGGCAGCCGCGCCAGCGTCAGCGGCACGCCCCAGTGGTTGTTGAAAGACTGCGCCGATGCGTGCACCTTGCCGACTACGGACAGCACATGGCGCAGCGCTTCCTTGGTGGTGGTCTTGCCCGCCGAACCGGTCACCGCGATGATCTTGGCATTCGAGCGCGCGCGCGCGGCCAGCCCCAGCTTTTCCAGCGCGGCCAAGACGTCCTGCACGACGATCATCGGCGCCGTCAGCCGCCCGAGCGACGGCAACTTGCCCTCAGCGACGACCAGCACGCCGGCGCCGGCCTTGATGGCGGCGGTCGCGAAATCGTGGCCGTCCATCGCCTCGCCCTTGATCGCGAAGAAAGCATCGCCCGGCTCAAGACTGCGGCTGTCGATCGAGATGCCGCCGATACCCTCCGGCATCGGCCCGAGCGGTCGTCCGCCCATGGCGGCGACGAGATCCTCTGACGTCCACAGCAAGTTCATGCGGCGTGCTCCTGGAGCGCGGCGCGGACTTCCTCATGGTCGGAAAAATGCAGCGTTTCGGCGCCGACGGTCTGGCCTTCCTCATGCCCCTTGCCGGCCACGATCAGCGTATCGCCGGCATGGAGCATGGCGACTGCCTCGTGGATCGCCTTGCGCCGGTCGCCGATCTCGATGGCGCCGGGTGCAGCGGCAAGAATCGCGGCACGGATCGTTTCGGGCACTTCCGAGCGCGGATTGTCGTCGGTGACGATCACGACATCGGCGAGCCGCGTGGCGATCTCGCCCATGATCGGACGCTTGCCACGGTCGCGGTCGCCGCCGCAGCCGAACACGACGATGACGCGGCCGGTGGTGAACGGCCGCACCGAAGCCAACACGTTTTCCAGCGCGTCCGGCTTGTGCGCGTAATCGACATAGACCGGCGCACCGTTGGCAGTGGTGCCAACAAGGTCCAGCCGGCCCGGGGCGCCCTTCAATTTCTCCAACGCCATCAGGGCTTTGGCGGCAGGTGTTCCAGTAGAAATGGCGAGGCCCGCCGAAACCAGGGCATTGGCGATCTGGAAATCGCCGGCCAGCGGCAGGTCGATCTCGTGGAGAACGCCATCGACTTCCACCTCGGCACGCTGACGGTGGCGCTCGTGCTCGACCCGCTTCAGTGTCAGGAACTCGCCGTGGCGGCCGACCGTCAGCACATCCAGTCCCGCCGCCCTCGCCGCCCGTATCGTCGGCTCCGACCACGGATCGTCGGCAAAGATGACGGCCGGCGCGCCCTTCGGCAGCAGCGCGTCGAACAGGCGCAGCTTGGCGCGATGATAGTCCTCGACTGTCGGATGATAATCCATGTGGTCGCGGCCGAGATTGGTGAACCCGCCGGCTGAGAGCTTCACGCCGTCAAGCCGGCGCTGATCGAGACCATGGCTGGAGGCCTCCATCGATGCGTGGGTGACGCCGGCATCCGCCAGTTCGCGCAGCAGCCTGTGCAGGTCGACCGGGTCGGGGGTGGTCAGCGAGCCGTACTCGTTGCGGCCCGGCGCCACCACGCCGGTCGTGCCGATCGAAGCAGCGGCAAAGCCTGACTGCTCCCAGATCTGCCTGGTGAAAGCCGCAACCGATGTCTTGCCGCTGGTGCCGGTCACCGCGACCATGGTTTGTGGCTGCCTGCCGAAGTAGCGGGCCGCACTCAGTGCCAGCGCCAAGCGCGGATCGTCGACGGCGAAAACCGGCACCGGAAGTCCGGCGACGCTGCCCTTGCCGCCCACGATCGCTGCGGCGCCGCGCTTGGCGGCATCGGCGGCATAGGCCGCGCCATCGGTCTTGGTGCCAGCGAGCGCGAAGAAGACCACGCCTGGTCCTACCTGGCGGGAATCCGAAGAAATCCCGGTAACCTCCGTATCGAAGGAAGCTGTCCCCTCGACAGGCAGGATACCGGCTAGGTCTTTCAGCTTCATCGAACCCCGTTCATAGCAACAAAATAGCGCGCAGTTGCCGGCGCGCCCTCAGAATCACTGATAGGAAACCAGCGTTGCGCCATTTTCATGGCTGAAATCTGGCTTCACGCCAAGCATGGAAGCCGAACGTCGGATAATGTTTGCAGCCATGGCGCCTGCATTCGAGGCGGCCGTCGCACCCATGCCGGGTTTTTCCGGCTTCGGTTCGTCGGCGATGGTAAGCACGATGTATTGCGGATCGTCCATCGGGAACGCCGCGACGAAGGCGTTGAAGTTCTTGTCCTTTGAGTAGCGACCGTTGACAACCTTCTCGGCCGTTCCCGTCTTGCCGCCGACGCGATAACCTGGGACCCTGGCGTTCCTGCCTGAGCCTTTCTCGGCATTGAGTGCATAGAGATAGCGCATGTTCTCGGATGTCTTGTCGCTGACGACTTTCTTGGCCACCGACATCGCCTGTTCCTGCGCCCGTCTCAGGAATGTCGGCTGGATCAGATAGCCGCCGTTCATCAGCGCGGCACAGCCGACCGCCGTCTGCAGCGGCGTCGTCGACACACCGTGACCAAAGGCGATGGTGATCGAATGGACCTGTTTCCAGACCTTTGGCTCGGTCGGGCGGGCGACCTCAGGCAGTTCCGTCTGCATTCTCTCGAGGATGCCCAGGCGATGCAGGAATTCGCGGTGCCCCTCGATGCCGACCGCTTCGGCTTCCTTGGCCGAACCGATGTTGGACGAATAGATGAACACTTCGGGTACCGACAGCACCCGGGCCTTGCCATGAAAATCATGGATGGTCTGGCGGCCGATCCTGATCGGGCGCGTAGCGTCGAAACGGCTTTCCAGCGTCACTTTGCCCGAATCGAGCGCCATGGCGGTGGTGAAGCTCTTCAAGGTCGAGCCCATCTCGTAGAGCCCGGCCGACATGCGGTTCAAGCGGTCCTTGTCGTGCGCATTATAGGGGTTGTTCGGATCGAAGTCCGGAACCGAGGCCATCGCGACCACTTCGCCGGTCTTGACATTGAGAACGACGGCGCCCGCCGCGATTGCGCGGTATTTTTCCATGCCGATGGCGACCTCGTCACGCACGATATGCTGGACGCGCAGGTCGATTGAGAGCTGCACCGGCTTCAGATCCTTGGCCACCGCCAGGCCGGACGCCTGAAGATCGCTCAGCCCCTGTTCGTCGATGTATTTCTCCATGCCGGAGATGCCCTGGTTGTCGATGTTGGTGAGGCCGACAATGTAGGACGAGGTTTCGCCGGCCGGATAGAAGCGGCGCTTTTCGGTGCGGAAGCCGATGCCGGGAATGCCGAGCTGCAGAATGTCAGATTGTTGCTTGGGCGTCAGTTGCCGCTGCAGCCAGACGAAGCCGGCGCCGCTCTTCAGCTTGTGATAGGTCTGCTCGTAGTCGATTTCGGGAAGCACCGTCGCCAGTTTTTCGATCGCCTCGTCGGCGTCGACAATGCGGCGCGGTTCGGCAAACAGCGACGCCGTCTTGATGTCGGTCGCCAGAACTTCGCCGTTGCGGTCGACGATGTCGGGCCGCGACGCCGTCACCCGGCTCTGCGGACCGCCGGACAGGTCGGGGTTCTGGAAACCGAGATAGACCAGCCGCCCGGTGATGGTCAGATAGATGCCGAAAAACACCGCCATCGTCATCACGACGCGGGTCCTGCCCTTGCCGCCGGTCGCCTTGCGGGCGCCTTCGACCACAATCGATCCGTCGTCACCAGACTTGGCGCGGCGCGTCAGCAGACTGGTGATCACTGGAAGTCTGGCGATCATTGGACGATGCCTCCGGTGACCACGGGGTCGTTGCCCATCGGTTCCTTGCTGGAACTGTCGGCCATGCCGCCCAGCCGCTCGGACGAAAGGTCCTCGATGGTGAGGGGTTTTGCCGGCAGATCGTCCAGCCCGATGATCTGGCGGGCGCTGACCGGCTCGAGCTCGAGTTGCGATTTATAGGTCTCGGCCAGCTTTTGCAGGCGCGACGGTTGGGTAAGCAGGCTCCAGTCCGCCTTGAGGAGATCGATCGTATCCTCCTCGTAGCGGATCTGCGCCTGGATCTTGTGCACCGCCGCCAATTGTTCCTCGGCCTCGCGCTTGGTCTTGAAGGTCAAGGCCGCGGCCGAAACCATGACGGCGATAAGGACTATGTCGCTGGTACGAAACACGTGCTCACCTCTCTCCCGGCCGCTCGCCACCGGGAAGTTTTGGATCAGGAAGTTTTGGAAGCCCGAAAATCGAAAAATCGCCGGCGCGCGCCGGCGCGTCGGTGCGGATCGCCGCGCGCAGCCTTGCCGAGCGCGCCCGCGGATTGGCCGATATCTCGGCCTCACCGGGCGTCACGCCGCTGCCCACCTTTTTGAAGGTGGCGCTGCGCGCCTGCGCCTCGGGCAGGTGCCGCGATCCGGTCGCCGCATCGGCGCGATCGGCGATGAAGCGCTTGACGATGCGGTCTTCCAGGGAATGGAACGTCACCACGGCCAGCCGTCCGCCCGGTTTCAGCACGCGTTCAGCCGCAAACAGCGCTTTGGCCAGTTCGCCGAGTTCGTCATTGACGAAAATGCGCAGCGCCTGGAAGACGCGGGTCGCTGGATGGATCTTGTCCTTCGGCGCGCGGCCGATATGCGTCTCAATGGCGTCTGCAAGGTCGAGCGTGCGCTCGAACGGATGTTTTTCGCGACGGCTTTCAATCATGCGGGCGATGCGGCCGGCATGGCGCTCTTCGCCAAGAAACCCGAAGATGCGGGCAAGATCGCCCACCTTGAAAGAGTTGACGACATCGGCGGCGCTGAGGCCAGCCTGCGCCATGCGCATATCGAGCGGTCCGTCGGCACGGAACGAAAAACCGCGCTCCGCCTGATCGATCTGCATGGAGGAGATGCCGATGTCGAGCACGACGCCGTCAGCGCTTTCGACATGCTCGTCCAATGTCGAGAACGGCGCCTGGACGAGCCGGAGCCTGCCGCCCGATTGTTGCTCTAGAACACGACCGGCAGCAATCGCATCCGGATCGCGGTCGATCGCGACAACCGAGGCGCCTCTCGCCAGAATGGCTTTGGAGTAGCCGCCGGCGCCGAATGTGCCGTCGACGACCACCTCGCCCGTCTTGGGCGAAAGCGCCTCCAGCACTTCGACAAGGAGGACCGGAATGTGACGGGCCGGTCCGCCAACGGCGTGAGGGTCATCGCCGTAGCCCGCCATCATTCCGGCCGCTCCCCAGGCTTCGTCCCCTGCCGAAGCTGCAAAAGCCGGGCGCGTGCTTCCGCCCCATAGGCGGTGAGCCGTCCAGGTTCCCAGATCTGAAAGAAATTGCCGCGGCCGACAAAAGCCACTTCCGCGGAAATGCCGGTATGCTCGCGGATGAAATCGGTCATCGAGATGCGGCCGTCCTGATCGAGCTTGAGAAAGGTTCCATCGCCATGGCAGAAGAACGACATGTCGTCCGAGGTCTGCAGGAAGGCGTCTTCCTGTGCGATGCGCTGCTCGTAGCGGTCGAGCAGGTCGAGCCCGCCGACATCCATCGCCGGACGGTCCAGGCAGCGCAGCGCATAGAGTTCCGAATAACCGCGCTTCTGCACAACCGCACGGAAATGCGCTGGAACGGACACCCGCCCCTTCGCATCGATCCTGTTCACCGCGCTTGACAGAAACCGGTCCATTACGCGTTACGGCCGCTTGCACCGCCGCACCCCTCTGCATTTTCCCGCCCGCGCCGCCGCAGCGCGGTCCCTGCCCAAAACTCACTTCGTTCCAAAAGGCAAAAACAGGCGAACGCGCAGCCGCCGCGGCTGCCCGATTGGCGTACGCTTCACCCTGACGCGGAACGAAGGCTTGAATATCTGAATGGGATATCATGGGGTACTATGGGCGTCAACGGGAATAGGCTTCACAAAACGCGCGCCACAACCGATGAGGGCAGCTTTGACGGCACTCCCGTGTTTATGCTCCATTAAGCCTAACGAAGCGTTTAGAGCGGTTTGGCCTAACCGGAGGCGGCTTGCCGCGGAGCGCCACCACGCATAGCGTCGGCCTGTCTTTTCTCGGTCAGAAACAGGTTCTTTTCTCGGTCAGAAGGTTGAAAATACATGTCCGAAACAGCCAAATCGCGCGCGGCCACCCTTGCCCATTTGCGTGGCGTCAAGCTCGCCAAGGGCGACCCGGTCTCGCTGCCGCTGACAATGACGACCACTTTCCATCTGCCCGGCAATCCGGCCGGCGTCAGCCAGTACGGGCGCTACGACAATCCGACATGGGAAGCGGTGGAAGACATGCTCGGCCACCTCGAGGACGCGCCGTCCGTAGCGTTCCCGTCGGGCATGGCCGCGATCGCGGCGGTCTTCTTCGCGCTGCTCAAGGCGGGCGATCGCATCCTGTTGCCGTCCGACGGTTACTACACGCCGCGCCTGCTTGCCGAGCGCTTCCTCAAACCTTTCGACGTCCCGTTCAACACACGACCGACCAAGTCCTTTGTGGACGGCGGTTTTTCCGGCTACCGGCTGGTGTTCGTCGAGACCCCATCCAATCCCGGGCTGGACATTTGCGACCTTGCCGGCGTGGCGCGCCTTGCGCACGAGGCCGGCGCGCTGGTCGTCGCCGACAACACCACGATGACGCCTTACGGTCAGCGCCCGCTCGACCTCGGCGCCGATATCGTCGTTGCTGCTGACACAAAAGCGCCCAATGGCCATTCCGACGCGCTGTTCGGCCATGTCGCCAGCCGTGACGCCGGCATCATCACCGCCATCCGCGAGTGGCGCAAACTGTCGGGCTCCATCCCCGGACCATTCGAAGCCTGGCTGGTCCATCGAGGCCTCGAGACGCTGGAGGTCCGCTTCGACCGCATGTGCAAATCGGCCGAACTGATCGCCCGACGCCTGACAGATCATCGGGCCGTGAAATCCGTCCGCTTTCCTGGACTGGAGGATGACCCTTCACACAATCTGGCGACCACCCAGATGGAGCGTTTCGGCTTCCTTGTCGGCCTCGACCTGGGGAGTGAAGCCAGGGCCGAAGCGTTCATCGGCGCCTGCGCCCTGATCCAGCCGGCGACCTCCTTCGGCGGCGTCCACTCTTCGGCCGAGCGGCGCGCCCGCTGGGGTGATGCGGTGCCGCCCGGCTTTGTTCGCCTGTCGGTCGGCTGCGAGCCGGTGGAAGCGCTTTGGCAGGCGATCGAGGCGTCGCTGGACGGCGTCGACGGTTGACCGAACCGATCACGAAGCCAGATCGTCGGCTTCGATATTGCGCCGGCCATGCAGCACACGCAGGATCTCGACTGCATCCGCGCCGACACGGTACAAGGTAAGGTATTCGCCGACGACCAGATGGCGGATGCCGGGCGCAATGTCTTCCCGCGGTGCGCCCGAGAAAGGATGCAGGGTCAGCAAATCACAGCGCCTCTCCAGGATATTCACGAGGCGGATCGCTGCATCAGGGTTGTGTTCGGCAATGTGGTCGCCGATACGTTCGAGGTCGATTACTGCCTGGGGAAGCAGGCGGTATTTCACTCCTCAAGGCCTTTGGCCTCGGCCATTTTCAGATATTTGGCGCGCAGTCGTTCCATGATTGGCGGGCCGTCCAGCGCCGGTCCGCTGTCGATCCCCTCCTGCACCAGCTTGCGCAACTCCTCGAGCGTGTAGCCGTGCAAGTCACGGCGGTCCTTCCATTGCCTGAGTGCGTCGCGGATCACCTCGCTCGCCGAAGCATATTCGCCGGCGGCGACCACATCGTCGACCGCCGCCGCCAATTCCGGCGAAAGCGTGATGCTGCGTTTGTCGACCTGACCCATGGTGCGCTCCTGATACCGCCCGTAACAGGAAAGTACGATTTAATCGCACCAGTTTCAAGAATCCATGCACAGCCCAGTAAAAGCTGATTCAGCCAATGAAGCGCCTGAACCAGCAAGCGCGCCCGAAGACGCAACCTGCTGATATCAGGGAGTTTCCCCCCAAGAATCTGGACGAAAACGTAGAATCTGGACGAAAATTGCCAGCTGGCCTGTAAGCCGGGTTCTGTATGGCCCTCGCCCCTTGCGGCGCGAGAACGTGGCGGCCATTCATCTTGGGCGCATATTGCCATGCGCCTCACGCAACCTACCCGGGCGGTGAGCCGGAAACAGCCCTCGAGGGTTTCCCCTCGCACCGCCCCTATTCGGTCTTGCTCCCGGTGGGGTTTACCGTGCCGCTCCTGTTGCCAGTCGCGCGGTGGGCTCTTACCCCACCCTTTCACCCTTACCACGACGGATCGTGGCGGTTTGCTTTCTGTGGCACTTTCCCTAGGGTCGCCCCCGCCGGCCATTAACCGGCACCGTGTCTCCATGGAGCCCGGACTTTCCTCACCCGCAGCCTTTCGGCTTCGCGGGTGCGGCCGCCCGGCCAGCTGGCAAGGCGTATAAAGGGATTCACATTCGAAAACGCAAACAAAAAAGCAGGTCCCGGTCTATTACGCCGGCGCTCCAAGCGCGGCCAGTTGCACTTTGACCTTGCCGCAATAGGCCGCTGAAATCGGGTTCATCCGCTTGGCGCCATGGCCGGCATTGTACTTCAGGATCGTGCCGCAAGTCGTGCCGTCGCCGAGGTTGCGCGCCATGGCGAGGTATTTCATGCCGTATTTGATGTTGGTCTCGGGATCGTGGAGACCCTTGATCGAGCCGCTGTAACCCATCATCCGCGCCGTCGACGGCTTGATCTGCATCAGGCCGATCTCACCGGCGCGGCCGACCTGGTTCGGCTGAAACCTGCTCTCGATCATGATGACGGCCTTGGCGAGCGAGATCGGCACACCATTGCTGGCCGCATGACGCTCGATGATCGTCAAATACTGGCCACTATCGCCAGCGGCCGCCGGCTTCGGCGCCGCCGCCCGGCTTTGCCGGCCGATCGACGCCGTCGTCGACTGGTCGATGCGGGTCCTGTTGCGCTTCACATGCCGCTTGGAGACTGCCTTCTTTGCAAGGACTGGCTTCTTTGCAACGACTGCCTTCTTTGCAGAGACCTTTTCCGCCTTTGCGGATGCTGGCTTTTTCGCTTTCACCGCAGCAACTTTTTTCGCCTTTGCGGAGGCTGTCCTTTTTTCTCCGGCATCTTGCCCGGCTTTCGGCGTGGCAGTCTTATCGGACGCGGTCATGAAACCCTGGTCGGCCCGCTGGCTCAAAGGCGCGCCATTGGCCGCACCGATGGCAAAAGTCATTACGCCGGCAGCAACAGCTGCCGTTAAAACGGTCAATTTCTGCATGGGATCCTGTTCTGTTTGAACCGCGCGAAGAACTTCACGCAGCTACGCCAATCAACGTCGGAACATTTGGGAGGCTGTAGGTCCGACAACTTGCACGGATCGCCTTTGACGGTCGAATTTGCGGCAAAAAAGGCGGAGCAAGTCACTTTAAATGACAGGCTGTAACTTACAGCCAGGAAAAGACTACTTGGACGGAACTGCCCTCACCGAGCCAAGCAGCCGTTCCAGCGTGCGAAATGTCGATCCGTCGGCCACGCCATCCACTTTGCGTTGCCGGAAATGCCTCTGGAAAGCCTCGACCACGATTTCGGTTTGCCGATCGAAAGCGCCTGATATCTCCACGCCATAACCGTAGAGCGCCAGCATCGACTGCAACGCCTCGACCTCTGCAGACGCGTAGCCGGCCTTCAGCACCGCGCCGCGCCTGACGGGTGCCGCTTCGACAAGATGGCCGACACCGGCCTCGAACAGGGCCTTCCAGGGGAATCTCTCGCCCGGGTCGATCTTGCGTCCCGGCGCCACGTCGGAATGGGCGAGCACCCGTTGAGCCGGGATGGAATGGCGCTGAACAATCCCCTTGCACAGGCCGATCAGGGCATCGATCTGCCGTCTCGGAAAATTCCGGTAGCCCAGCGAATGTCCCGGATTGACGATCTCGATGCCGACCGAACAGGAGTTGAGGTCGCTACGTCCGAACCAGGAACTCTTGCCGGCATGCCAGGCACGGTCGCTTTCCCTGACCATCTGGACGATGCGGCCGTCCTCATGGACGAGGTAGTGCGACGAAACCTCGCTGGCCGGATCGCACAGCCATGCTTCGGCGCCGGCGCCGGTCTCCATGCCGGTGTAGTGCAGCACGATCATGTCGACCGTCTCGCGTCGTGGACCGAAATTCGGCGATACCCTGACCTCGGCGCTCGGCTCGTCGGGCAGAAAGCCGCTCATGCGTGCCGCAGGCCTCGTTCGATCATCTCGTAGGCCGCGTTGATCGCTGCTATCCTGCTGGTTGCGATCTTGATGAATTCCTGCGGCAGGCCGCGTGCGATCAGCCGGTCGGGATGGTTGTCCGAAACCAGCTTGCGGTAACGCTTCCTGACCTCCTCGAAGGTTTTTCCCCGCTCGATGCCGAGCACGACATAGGGATCGGCCGCACCCAGATCGACATGCCGGGCCAGAATGCTCTGGTAATGCGCCTCCTCGATCCGGAAGATCTCGGCGATGCGATGCAGGAACTGACCTTCGCGCTCGTGGACCAGCCCGTCGGCCTTGGCGATATGGAACAGCCCGTCGAGAATGTCCTCCAGCATCGCGCAGTTCGAATGGCCGGAGCCGCAAAGCTGCGCCATGCGCGCGGCATAGGTCTCGAATCCGGCGATGTCGCGCTTGGCCAGATCGTAAAGCCGCGCCACATTGCGCGTCTGCTCCTTCGGCACTTCGAATATCTGCTGGAAGGCGCGCACCTCGTCCTGGGTGACGATGCCGTCGGCCTTGGCCATCTTGGCCGACAGCGCGATCATCGCCACCGAGAAGGCGACGCGCCGGCGCAGGTCGGGGTCGCCGGAGAAAACCGTGCGCACAGCCTCGACCACGTCGGCGACGCCGGACGAGGTTGAGGACGAAACGCGGGTGATGAAGTCGCCGAGGCGATCCCAAATCGACATGGGCACCTATTAGGGCTAACTGGCCGCTGCTATCAAGCCCACCGCTATCAAACTGAAGACAATGCCGCAGGGCCGGCCCAGCCGATTTCGCGGCCGCCTGAGCAGCTGGCGCAACCGTCGATCATGGAAATTAGCAGGCAGCAACGGCCATAGCGCGCGAAACTGCACGCCTTCGTCACCTCGCCATTTCGGCCCCTTCTGCTGGGCCAAAAAGTGACAGGCGAAACCGAGCTTGCGGCGGCGGCCGCAACAAGACTGTCCTGAAGTCAGAAGGCCGGCAGGATGCCGGCCTTCTGTTCATCACATAAGAATTACTGCGCCGGCGCAGATGGCTGTGCCGGAGCCGGCTCGGCCGGCTTGGTCGCGTCGGGAGCCGGCTGCATCGGCTGTTCGTTCGCCGGCGGATTGGTGCTCTGCGTGGTGGTGGCGTCCCCGCCCGTGCCGCTGTCGCTGCAAGCCGCAACGCCAAGCAGGGCAAGCGCCGAAACCGACGCAAGAATGAGTTTCTTCATGACATCTCTCCTCTAATCACGCCCCCGCTACCGGTGACGATCGAGGACAGAATGCACCAAATGTCCCATGGGTTTCATAACGTTGCATTTCCGTATGTAACATCATCTGCTTTTGCGTTGCCGGCGAAGCCATGGCGAATTAACACCAGACCATGGCGAATTAGCACATTTGAATCAATAAAATGCCCGGGAGAGCTGCCGTGACCGCCAAATGGGATTTCTGGATCGACCGCGGCGGCACCTTCACCGATGTCATCGGCCGGGACCCGCAAGGCGGGCTGCACCCGCGCAAGCTGCTATCCGAAAATCCCGAAGCCTATGCCGACGCCGCCATCCAGGGCATTCGCGATCTGCTCGGGCTAAAATCCGGCGCGCCGATCCCGTCCGGCCTGATCGGCGACATCAAGATGGGCACCACCGTTGCCACCAACGCGCTTCTGGAGCGCAAGGGCGACCGTGTGCTGCTGCTCATCACCAGGGGATTTCGCGACGCGCTGAGGATCGCCTATCAGGCGCGGCCCGATATCTTCGCCAAGCAGATCATCCTTCCCGAACAGCTCAACGAGCGCGTCATCGAGGTCGATGAGCGCGTGCGCGCCGACGGCCGCGTCGAAAGGCTGCTCGACATCGCCGCCATGCGCCCGGCCATCGAACAAGCCAGGGCCGACAGCATCGACGCGGTGGCGATCGTGTTCATGCATGCCTGGAAATATCCCGACCACGAAAAGGCGGTTGCAAAAGTCTGCAGGAAACTGGGGTTTTCGCAGATCTCGGTCAGTCACGAGGTCTCGCCGCTCATCAAGCTGGTCGGCCGCGGCGACACGACCGTGGTCGACGCTTATTTGTCGCCGATTCTGTCGCGCTATGTGCAGGTGGTGGCAGAAGAGCTGGGCGTCCTCTCCCCCCTCGAGAGGGAGATGGCTGCGCAGCAGCCAGAGGGGGTCATCTCAGAAGGCACCGCCAGAGCGTCGGACCCAGTCGAGCCGACCCCATCCGGCGGCTTCGCCGCCACCCTCCCCTCGAGGGGAAGGGAATCCCCTCGCCTGATGTTCATGATGTCGTCCGGCGGCCTTACCGCCGCCGATATGTTCCAGGGTAAGGACGCGTTGCTGTCCGGTCCGGCCGGCGGCGTCGTCGGCATGGTCGAGACAGCAAAGCTCGCCGGTTTCGACAAGGTCATCGGCTTCGACATGGGCGGCACCTCAACCGACGTCGCCCATTATGACGGCGACTACGAGCGCGCCTTTGACACCGAGGTTGCCGGCGTGCGCATCCGCGCGCCGATGATGCGCATTCACACCGTCGCCGCCGGCGGCGGCTCCATCCTGCACTACGAGGCCGGCCGTTTTCGCGCCGGGCCGGATTCGGCCGGCGCCAATCCCGGCCCGGCCGCCTACCGGCGCGGCGGACCGCTGGCCGTCACCGACGCCAATGTCATGCTGGGCAAGCTGCAGCCCGACTTCTTCCCGGCCATTTTTGGACCCGGCCAGGACGAGCCGCTCGACGTGCAAACCGTGCGCGAGAAATTCGCCGCACTCGCCGCCGAAATCGGCGACGGCCGCACGCCGGAGGCGGTCGCCGAAGGGTTCGTCACCATCGCCGTCGAAAACATGGCCAACGCCATCAAGAAGATTTCCGTGCAGCGCGGCTACGACGTCACCGAGTATCTCCTGAATTGTTTTGGCGGCGCCGGCGGCCAGCACGCCTGCCTCGTTGCCGACGCACTCGGCATGGAGGCGGTGCTGATCCATCCCTTCTCCGGGCTGCTGTCGGCCTATGGCATTGGGTTGTCCTCGATTTTTTCGTCGCGCCAGCAGGCGCTGCTGAAACCGCTGGCGGAAGTGTCCAGGCCGGCAATCGATGAACTCATCGCGACGCTGCGCAAAGCCGTCATCGACGAGCTTGCCGCGCAAGGCATTGCCGAGGACGCCGTCGCCTCGAAACCGGTGCTGCAGATCCGCTACGACGGCACCGACACCGCGCTGCCGGTGAATTTCGAGCACGGTTCGATCGCACGGGCCAAGGCGGATTTCGAAGCCGCCCACAAGGCGCAGTTCGGCTTCGTCTATGACGACAAGCCGATGATCGTGGAATCGGTCGGCGTCGAAGGCATCGACAGCGGCGACGCCGGCCGCGAGGAAAGTGATTCAATCCTTGAGGACATCGCCGCAAGCCCTTCGGAAAATCGGCAAATCTTCATCGACGGCACTTGGCGAGACGCCGGCATTTTCCGCCGCGAGGCGCTCAAACCGGGGCACAAGCTTGGCGGCCCTGCCCTGGTCATCGAACCGAACCAGACCATCGTCGTCGAGCCGGGCTGGCAGGCCGAAATCACCGCCAGGAACCACGTGCTCCTGCGTCGCATCGAGAAAAAGCGCCGGCTGGCGGCGCTCGGCACCGAGGCCGATCCGGTCATGCTGGAGGTGTTCAACAACCTGTTCATGTCGATCGCCGAACAGATGGGCGTGACGCTGCAAAACACCGCCTATTCGGTCAACATCAAGGAACGGCTGGATTTCTCCTGTGCCGTCTTTGACCGCAATGGCGCGCTGGTCGCCAATGCGCCGCACATGCCGGTGCATCTCGGCTCCATGGACCGTTCGGTGGAAACCATCATTCGGCTGAACTCCGGCGACATCCACCCCGGCGACGTCTTTGCACTGAATGCGCCTTATAATGGCGGCACGCATCTGCCAGACATTACGGTGGTGACGCCGGTCTTTGAGGATGGGCGCCCAATCTCCCCCCATGTGGGGGAGATGTCGGCGAAGCCGACAGAGGGGGGCGCTGTCCCGCCAACGCCTCCAATTGGCGAGCCGGCATACCGCGAAGCTGAGCGCTCGACGTTGCCCCCCTCTGCCCTGCCGGGCATCTCCCCCACAAGGGTGGAGATCGGCCAATCGCCAAAGATCCTCTTCTACGTCGCCTCGCGCGGCCATCATGCCGATATCGGCGGCACCGCACCCGGCTCGATGACGCCGCTCGCCACCACCGTCGACGAGGAAGGCGTGCTGTTCGACAATTTCCGCATCGTCGATCGCGGCCGGTTCCGCGAAAAGGAGCTGGAGACGCTGCTCACCGACCACCCCTACCCGGCGCGCAATCCGCACCAGAACATCGCCGACCTCAAGGCGCAGATTGCCGCCAATGAAAAGGGCGTTGCCGAGTTGCGCGAGATGGTCGGGCATTTCGGCCTTGGCGTGGTCGAGGCCTATATGGGCCATGTCCAGGACAATGCCGCCGAAAGCGTGCGCCGCGTGCTGGAGCGGCTGCCCGACAGCTCCGTATACGAGTATCCGACCGACACCGGCCAAATCATCAAGGTGAAGATATCGGTCGACCGGCAAAAGCGCGAGGCAACCGTCGACTTCACCGGCACATCGCCGGTCATGAAGAACAACTTCAACGCCCCCGAGCCGGTCGCCCGCGCAGCCGTGCTCTATGCCTTCCGCGTCATGGTCGAGGACATGATCCCGATGAATGCCGGGTGCCTGAGACCGATCAACATCATCATTCCCGAGGGTTGCATGCTGAAGCCGACCTACCCGGCCGCGGTCGTCGCCGGCAATGTCGAGACCTCGCAGCATGTCACCAATGCGCTGTTCGGCGCCATGGGCGCGATGGCCAATGCGCAAGGCACGATGAACAACCTCACCTTCGGCAACAAGCAGTACCAGTATTACGAGACGATCTGCTCCGGCTCGCCGGCAGGCCGGATGAACTCCGGCCGCGGCTTTGCCGGCACCTCCGGCGTCCACACCCACATGACCAATTCGCGCCTGACCGACCCGGAAGTGCTGGAGTTGCGCTTCCCCGTGCTGCTCGAGGAATTCCACATCCGCGAAGGCTCCGGCGGCAAAGGCAAATGGAGTGCCGGCGACGGCACCGAGCGCACCATCCGTTTCCTCGAAAAGATGGAATGCGCGATCCTGTCCTCACATCGCAACCGCCCGCCGCAAGGCCTGGACGGCGGCGGCAATGGCGAGGTCGGCTCGACCAAGGTCCGTCGCAAGGATGGCCGCATCGAAGTCCTGAAGGCTTGCGACCAGACGCTGCTCGAGGCCGGTGAAGCCGTCATCGTGACCACGCCGACGCCGGGCGGATTTGGCAACGCCTGAACTCGCCTCAACAGACTGTCACCGGCCTGTCATCCACCTGCGCTACCCGCTTGCGCCAGAGCAAACGGGGAATCGCCTTGTCATGACGGATGTTTCCGGAGAACTGGTTTTTCGCCGCGGCAAGCAAGTTGGCAAGGCCGTCTACCAGAACCGCCCGCTGTCTAAGGCCGGCCTCTCCGAGCGGCTCTTCGCCTTGCTGTTTTCCGGCCTCGTCTATCCGCAGATCTGGGAAGACCCCGACGTTGACATGGAGGCGATGCAGCTTGGCCAGGGCCACCGCGTCGTCACCATCGCCTCGGGCGGCTGCAACATCCTTGCCTATCTCACCCGGTCACCCGAAAGGGTCGACGCCGTCGATCTCAACGCCGCCCATATCGCGCTGAACCGCATGAAGCTCGAAGCGGTGCGCCATCTGCCGTCGCAGGGCGACCTGTTCCGTTTCTTCGGCGCTGCCGAGACCCGTCACAATTCGCAAGCCTACGACCGTTTCATCGCGCCGCATCTCGACCCGGTCAGCCGCCATTACTGGGAACATCGCAACTGGCGCCGGCGTCGCCGCATCGCCGTCTTCGACCGCAATTTCTACCAGACCGGCCTGCTCGGCCTGTTCATCGCCATGGGCCACCGCACCGCCAAATTCTTCGGCGTCGATCCGGCCGGCATCATGGAAGCCAAAAGCCTGGCCGACCAGCGCCGCTTCTTCGACGACGAGCTGGCGCCGGTCTTCGAAAAACCGCTGCTGAAATGGGCAACATCGCGAAAGGCCTCGCTGTTCGGCCTCGGCATTCCGCCGGCGCAGTACGATTCGCTGATCACCTCGGGCGACGGCACCATGGCCAGCGTGCTGAAGGCCCGGCTGGAAAAGCTCGCCTGCGATTTTCCGCTGGAGAACAACTATTTCGCCTGGCAGGCTTTTGCCCGCCGCTACCCCAATCCCGGCGAGGCGGCGCTGCCTGCCTACCTCGAAAAACGCAACTACCAGGCGATCCGCAACAATGTCAACCGCGTCGCCATCCACCATGCCAATCTGATCGAGTTCCTTGCCGGCAAGGATGCCGGTTCGGTCGACCGCTTCGTCCTGCTCGACGCGCAGGACTGGATGACCGACGACCAGCTCAATGCGCTGTGGGCCGAGATCACCCGCACCGCGTCGACCGATGCTCGCGTCATCTTCCGCACCGCGGCCGAACCCAGCCTGTTGCCCGGCCGGGTCTCGAATTCGCTGCTCGACCAGTGGAGCTATGCGGACGAGGCGTCGCGCGAATTCTCGGCCCGCGACCGTTCGGCCATCTATGGCGGCTTCCACCTTTATGTGAAGCAAGCCGCATGAGCGCGACCGAACTGCCGGCCAGGCACGGCGAACCGCCGGCCGGGCACGCCGAGCTGATGGACGGCGTCTACCGCTGGCAGCGCCACGCCTACGACCTGACCCGCAAATATTACCTGCTCGGCCGCGACCGGTTGATATCAGGGCTGGAAGTGCCGGCCGGCGGCACCGTGCTCGAGCTTGGCTGCGGCACCGGCCGCAACATAGTCCTCGCCGCCCGCCTTTATCCCGACGCCCGCTTCTTCGGTCTCGATATTTCAGCCGAAATGCTGGAAACGGCCACTGCTGCCATTGCCCGTAAAGGCGTCTCAGGCCGCGTCACGCTGGCGCGCGGCGACGCCACTGATTTCGACGCGAAGGCGCTATTCTCCGTCGAACGTTTCGACCGCATTTTTGTCTCCTATTCGCTGTCGATGATCCCCGGCTGGGAGAAGACCGTATCAGCGGCACTTGCAGTCCTGTCACCCGGCGGCTCGCTGCACGTCGTCGATTTCGGCCAGCAGGAGGCCCTGCCCCGCTGGTTCCGCACGCTGCTGCGCGGCTGGCTGAAGAAATTCCACGTCGAGCCGCGTCAATCCCTGCGGGACGTCCTGCAATCAGAATCTGCAAGACGCGGCGCAACCCTTCGGTTTAGAACGCTTTATCGCGGTTACGCCTGGCTGGCCGTGATCAAGATCGCCAGCTAGTTCCGCAGCCCAGAGGATTTGCTCTTTGACTGAGCCCTGTGGAGGGTCGCTGCCGACCGGCCTGCAACCGCCAATCTCCAACGTCTGCGATTAGCCATAAGCCCCCGCGCCTTCGTCATCCTAGGTCAAGCAAGGAGCGAAGCGACACGGCGCAGAACCTGGGATCCATTCCGTGACATCAGCCGAAGAATGCAGCGGCTCAGAACGAAAACAGCAGTGATCCGTCGCGCCCCCCTCTGTCCTGCCGGACATCTCCCCCACTTGGGGGGAGATCAGATGTCGCGTCCGGCTTCGCCAATCTTCAACGTTGAAAGAAGGGTGAGGCGCGCGAACTGCCAATCTCCCTCCTTGTGGGGGAGATGTCCGGCAGGACAGAGGGGGGCGCCTCGCTCCGCGATCGAAGGTTCTGCACCGCAGCAGCGCTCCAAGGTCACGGAATCCCAAGATCGGTCGCGTCGCTTTGCTCCTCGCCAGACGGGCGGGCGCGTGTTGATCGTGGAAGGCCTTTGGCGACAGCTGCATAGACCCTGCGGCGAGCGATCGCCGCATTCCTCTAATGCAGCGCCTTCACCAGTGCTGCCAGCATGATCTGCGGCCGGTAGCCGAGCTTGGCCGGCGTCAGGCCGAGCCGCACCACCACAAGCTGCGCCGAGGGGATTATGGCGACCGTCTGCCCGTCATGGCCTTCCATCCAATAGCTATCCCTTGGCAGGCCCGCAGCGATACCGGCGCCGGGGCTCTCCTCGTCGCCCGGACCCTCGATCCACACCTGGCCCCTGCCGTAGACTTTCGAGGCGGTTGCGGCTTCCCGCATCCAGGCGACGAAGCCCGCAGGCAGGACCTCCTGGCCGTTCCAGACACCATCCTGCAGCAGGAACTGGCCGAAGCGCGCCCAGTCGCGGGCGGTGGCGTAGAGATAGGACGAGCCGACGAAGGTGCCGTGCTCGTCGGTCTCCAGCACCGCGCTCTGCATGCCGAGCGGGTCGAACAGCGCAATCCTTGGCCACGCCAGCGCCTTGTCCTTGTCGCCGACCGCATCCTGCCAAAGCCGCGACAGCATCGCTGCCGTGCCGCTTGAATAGGAAAATACCTTGCCCACCTCGCCGGTCAGCGGCTTGGATCCGGCAAAGCCCGCCATATCAGGCTCGAGGTAGAGCATCCGCGTCACGTCGGTGACGTCGCCATAATCCTCGTTGAACTCCAGCCCGCTCGACATCGCCATCATGTCGGCGAGGCTGATGGCGGCGCGGCCGTCCGCTTTCCAGGGCCCGAACAGGCCCTGGTTCGTCATCACCATCTTGCCGTCCTTCACCAGCGTGCCGACGATCGCGGCATTGACCGTCTTGGTCATCGACCAGCCAAGCAGCGGCGTCTTTTGGGTAAAGCCTGCGCCATAACGCTCGGCGACGATTCGGCCGTTCTTGACCACCACCACCGCCCGCATACCGGCGCCGGTCATTGCAGGATCGTCGAGGATTTTCGCGATCTCGGGGTTTTGCGATGCGTCGACCTTGTCGCCCTCCGGCCAGAGCGCGTCGAGCGGCGGCGCCGGTGTCAGCGCCGGCCCGGCGACTGCTTTGGCCCTGGCGATGTCGCCGCCCGGAACCGCGGTGCAGCCAAGCCCGTCTCGAACGACGGCGACGCTCTTGCCGAACACGCCGAACAGCCCGGCCGAAACCGTGCCCTGTTCCTTGTCGACCGACATCCTCATCAGCCGCAGCAGTGGATGGCCCGGCGCCTGCACGTCGACGGCGAGCACCTCATCGGCATCGCGTCCGGCGATGAAGACGTTCGAGCAGACGATCTTGGCCGTATAGCCCGAGCCGACGCGGATCAGTTCCGGCGGCGCCAGATACAGCCAGGCAGCGAGTGCTGCGACCGCCAGCACGGCCAGCCCGAGCAGCCATTTCACCAGCCTCAGAACAGTCAGCATTCTTCCGACTCTCCCCGGACGCTCATCCATGCCATTGATTTGCCGTCATTGCTTCGGCAAAATCGCGGTTCTGGTCGAGCGCTGTCAACGGAATATCAACCATGATCAGCGATACACCAGGGATAGGAGAGCGGTCCTGTGGGGCGATCGCTTGGGGGCACGGTCGAGGGACCACCTGCAGCAACAACCCATCAGCGGCCGGCTGAAACCGGTTCAGGAGTAGCGATGCGCCGTTTCGCGGCTTTCATCTTGCTGACGCTGCTGGGCGCCTGCTCGACCGTCGACGATCTTGCGCCTCCCTCATCGGGCGCGCCGAGCGTTGCGGTGCGCGCACCCCGTTTTGACGACTCCGACCCGCATGAGTGGGACAGCGGCGCGCCGTGGAGCTATGCCGTTCATGGCACCGACGTCTCCAAATACCAGACCTCGGTCGATTGGCCGGCGGCCAGGGCCAGCGGCATTTCCTTCGTTTTCGTCAAGGCGACGGAAGGTGGCGATCGCTTCGACGCGTATTTCAACGAGCATTGGAGCCGCACGAAAGCCGCCGGAATCCCCCGCGCCGCCTATCATTTCTACTATTTTTGCACGCCGGCCGCGACGCAGGCGCGCTGGTTCATCCAGAACGTGCCCAGAGACCGGTCGGCAATGCCGCCGGTTCTCGACATGGAATGGAACCCGCAATCGCCGACCTGCAAGCTGCGCCCCAATGCGGCCACGGTGCGCAGCGAGATGAGCACTTTCCTCGAAATCGTCGAAAAGCACTATGGCAAGAAGCCGATCATCTACACCTCGATCGATTTCTTCGACGACAACGGCCTGTCGGCCTTCCGCGGCTATCCCTACTGGCTGCGTTCGGTGGCCGGCCATCCGCGCAAAAGATACGGCAGCCACCCGTTCACCTTCTGGCAGTACACCGGAACCGGTATTGTGCCGGGCATCTCAGGGAAGGCCGATATCAACGTATTCAACGGCTCGGAAGCCACCTGGAACAAATGGCTGCGGCAGAACACCCGTTGACAGCGGGCCTGCAGCCTGCTTTTCGACACAGCCAATGAAGGACGCCTGCAACCGCCGGTAATCTTCTCGGGAGGATGGCGATGCGATTGCGCTTGGAAATTCTCGCGGCGCTGTTTCTGGCCGCCACGTCGCCGGCGGTGGCACAGCAATGCGGCGGCGATTTCCAGGCCTGGAAGCAGGGCGTTGTGGCCGAGGCGAAGAACGCCGGCGTCGGCACTGCCGGACTTGAGGCGCTGGAAACCGCCGCTCTCGATGGAAAGGTGCTGGCGCGAGATCGCGCCCAAGGCGTCTTTACCCAGACCTTCATCGAGTTTTCGAACCGCATGATATCGGCCTATCGGCTGAAGCAGGGCGCGGTCATCTTAAAGGAATATGCCGACGTGTTTGCCCGCGCCGATCGCGAATTCGGCGTTCAGGCCCCGGTCATTGCCGCCTTCTGGGCGCTGGAAACCGATTTCGGCGCCGTGCAGGGCGATTTCCAAACGCTGAACGCGTTGGTCACGCTCTCTCACGACTGTCGTCGCCCGCAGCTCTTCCGGTCCCAGATCGTGCCATTGTTGACGCTGATCGATCGCGGCGTGGTCCCGGCCGACGTCACCGGCGCCTGGGCGGGCGAAATCGGCCAGACGCAGATGCTGCCTTCCGACTATCTCGGCCGAGGCGTCGACGGCGACGGCGACGAAGTGATCGACCTGCGCGGCAGCGCGCCTGATGTGATCATGACCACCGCCAACAAGATCACGTCGCGCGGCTGGAAACGCGACCAGCCCTGGATCGAGGAAGTCCGCGTGCCCGACGCCTTGCCATGGGACCAGACCGGCCGCACCAACAAGCTGCCGCTGGCGCAATGGGCTCAGTGGGGTGTCACCAACCCGAACAGCACGCCGCTTGTCGACAACGGACTGAAGGCAGGCCTCGCACTGCCTATGGGCCGCAAGGGGCCAGCCTTCCTCGTCTACGACAATTTCGACGTCTACCTCGAATGGAACCAGTCCTTCACCTATGCGCTGACTGCGGCAAATCTCGCCGCGCAGCTGGCGGGTGCGCCGCAATTCGACCCGCGCAATCCCGAACCCGGCCTCAACGGCGACCAGATGAGGGCATTGCAGACAAAGCTCGAGGCCAAAGGCTATGACGTAGGCACGGTCGACGGCATCCTGGGCACCAACACCCGCGAGGCGATCCGCAAGGAGCAGATGCGGCTAGGCCTGCCGGTCGACGGCTGGCCGACACCAGAGCTTTTGGCGAAGCTGTAGCAGGTTAGTGAATAGTAGTGAGTAGTGAATGGTGAATGGTGAATGGTGAATGGTGAATGGTGGTGAGTGGAACTAGGTACTCACTACTCACTACTCACTACTCACTACTCACTACTCACTACTCACTACTCACTACTCACTACTCACTACTCACTACTAACTACTAACTACTCACTACTCACTACTCACTACTGACTACTGACTACTGACTTATTCACTATTCACTATTCACTATTCACTATTCACTAATCCGTCATCGCTTGGCAAGCAGGAAGTCGATAAACACACGCAAGGCCGGCGGAACCTGCCGGGAGCTCGTATGATATAGATAAAAACCCGGAAATCTCGGCGACCAGGCTTCGAGAAAACGGATGAGCTTGCCGGTTTCGATCCACGGCCGAACCTGGTAATCCAGCATGTAAGCCACGCCGATCCCATCCAGGGCCGCCCTGATCATCAGTTCCGTGTCGTTGACCGTCAGACCGCCGTTCACGGCTATTTCGAAAGCGCGTTGGCCTCGCGCGAACTCCCATCGATAGATGTTGCCGCCACCGGGCCACTGGAAATTGATGCATTGGTGATGGTGCAGGTCGGCGGGATGACGGGGCATGGGGTGATCCTCGAGATAGCTGGGCGCCGCCACCGCAGCCATCTCCAGTTCGTCGCTGAGTTTCACCGCCACCATGTCCTTATGCAGCCGCTCACCAAGCCTGATTCCGGCATCGAATCGTCCCTCGACAATATCGGTCAGCATGTCGTCGACGATGATGGTGAGGGCAATTTCGGGATAGGCACGGCGGAAATCGCCGAGGATGGGCACGATGAAACGCATGGCGGCGATGCGCGGAACATTGATGCGCAGCAAGCCTGCCGGTCGATCGCGTGATGCATGCGCGTCGGCGACAGCCCCTTCGAGTTCGCTGAATGCCGGAGCGAGGCGGGCAAACAGCGTTTCGCCTGCAGCGGTCGGCGACACGCTGCGGGTCGTGCGGCTGAGCAGCCGGACACCGACACGCTCCTCCAGCCCGCGTATTGTCTGGCTAAGCGCCGGCGGCGAAATCCTGAGCCTGGCCGCGGCTTGGACAAAGCTGCCTTCCTCGACGATCGTCGCGAACGCCTTCAGCTCGGAAAACTCGGTCCCTCGCATTATGTACCTCAGACTTAACAAGGCTGTTTGATAATAGACTATTATCTGAGCAATAGCATGCCCTAACTTCGACATGGAACCGACGCTCGATTTGGAGCGGCCGTAGCCAGACGAGAAAAGGACAGCAGCTATGTATCATTCGCTTGATGGCAAAACCGCGCTCGTGACCGGCAGTTCGCGCGGCATCGGCCGCGCCATCGCCGAGGGGCTAGCGGCAAACGGCGCGGCCGTGGTCCTCAATTATGTCGGTAACGAGAAAGCCGCCCAGGAAGCCGTTGCTGCCATCCGCGAGAATGGCGGCAAGGCCGTCGCCATTCAGGCCGATATCTCCAGTGTTTCCGACATTCGTCGGCTGTTCGATGAAACAAGAAGCAGATGGGCGCGATTGACATCGTCGTCGCCAATGTCGGCGTCGCCGTCATAAAGCCGCTGGTCGAGGCCACCGAAGCCGACTTCGACCACGTCTTCGGCGCCAATGCCAAAGGCACCTTCTTCACGCTTCAGGAAGCGGCGCGGCGCGTGCGCGACGGTGGCCGTATCATCGCGGTTTCCACCGGTGGAACCAAGATGTTCTTCACCCAGACCGCCCTTTATCTCGGCAGCAAAGGAGCCGTCGAGCAGTTCGTCCGCGTCCTCTCTCGCGAACTCGGACCGCGCTCCGTCACCGTGAATGCGCTTTCGCCGGGCTTTAGCGACACCGACCTGCTTCCGCAGCGGGATCGCGCGATCGCCGCCGGGATGTCGCCCTTCGGCAGGATCGGAGCGCCGCGCGACGTTGCCGATGTCGCGGTTCCTCGCCTCCGACGAGGCCCGCTGGCTGACCGGCGAGAACATCCAGGCCGGCGGCGGCGTTGCTTAGTGGGTAGTGAATAGTGAATGGTAGTGGCAGTGGAATTAGGCAGTCACCGCTGACTACTGACTACTGACTACTGACTACTGACTACTGAATACTGACTACTGACTACTGACTACTGACTACGCACTATTCACCATTCACTATTCACCATTCACCATTCACTAATCCGCCATCGTCTCCAGGCTGGCAAACCCCTGCGGCGCGTCACCTTCATCGAACGGCGTCGTCACCTCGACGAACGTGTCGGGATAGAAGCCGTTGAACCGTGTCCTCAGCGACAGCGAATAGGCGCCGATATGGCCGATCTCGATCCAATCGCCGGTATCGACCGTTTCCGGCAGCCAGAACGGCCGCGACAGGATGTCGACGGAATCGCAGGTCGCGCCGCAGACCTTGAACGGCACGATGGTCTTCTCCTCGCCGTTGCGCGAGCGGATCGCCGGGTCTGGAATGAAGCGCGCCGGCAGCGTGATCTTGCCGGTCCATGAATCCGACAGGGACGCCCAGATGCCGTCATTGATGTAGAGCCGCTTGCCCTTGCGCAGCAGCACACGCACGATCAGCGACAGGCAGCGCGCCACGATCACCCGGCCCGGCTCCGCCATCAGCGGCATCTGGTCGAACTGGTATTCCTTGAGGTCGCCCGACAGCCGCGACATGATCTGGCCGAGCGACGGCATCTCGATCTGCTTGCGGTTGGGATCATGGCCGTATTCGGCGGGAAAACCACCGCCGACGTCGAGGCCGGCGATGTCGAAGCTGACGCGGTTGCGCACCCAGTCGGCCGAGGCCAGCGCGCGCTCATAGGTGTCGGGATCCTCGATCTGACTGCCGACATGAAAGCACAGGCCGACCTTGTAGCCGGTCCGGTTCAGCCGTTCGGCCAGATCGACCGCATTGGCCGGTCCGGCGCCAAACTTCTTCGACAGTTCGTAGGCGGCCGATCCTTTCGTCTGGATGCGCACGAACACGGTGATCGCACCCGGATCGATATCGAGCGCCCGCACCACGCGGGTCAGCTTGGTGATCTCGTCCTCGTGGTCGAGCGAGATGACCCGGATGCCATATTTCTCCAGCGCCAGCTTGATGTCCGACTGTGCCTTGACCGGATGCATGTAGAGCATCTCGGCGTCCGGCGAGACTGCGCGCACGGCGGCGAACTCACCGGGCGAGGCCACGTCGAAAGCGCCGACGCCGGCCTCGACCAGCGCCTTCAGCACGATCTGCTCGCCGTTGGTCTTGACCGCATAGGCGGTCTTGCCGGGAAACATGCCCATGAACTGCCTGGCGTCCGCCTTCAGCACCTGCGGGCGGAAGCAATAGATCGGATCGTCCGGGCGAAGCGCCAGCGCCGCTTCGCGCGCATTTTCGAATTGCTGCATGGACGAATCCCTTGGCTTAGACTGCGCACAATTAATCCAACCTATGCGGGAATGAAAACAATTCTGTGTCTCGCACCCCTGACGCTGCGGCGCTACGGCAGATGATGCAATGCTAGTCCACTGATCTGGTTTCGGGTGGCCCTTGCCATCGAACAGAATATGGCCTGAACAGACGCCTGATTGACTTGGCATTCAGAACCATCCGGGAGGATTCTCCATGGCGATCACAACCACGACGGCAATGCGCGGCCCCATGGTCTTGAAAGACTGGGCGCAGCTTCTGCTGCTCGGTGCGATCTGGGGTGGCTCGTTCTTCTTTGCCCGCATTGCGGTTGCCGAGATTCCGCCGCTGGTACTGGTGCTGTTTCGCGTCGCCATCGCGGCGCTGGCGCTGCATCTCTATCTCGGCCTGCGCGGTCCGTCCTTCCGCATCGCCTTGCCGCATGCCGGCCTGTTCTTTCTGCTGGCGCTCGTCAACAACGTCATACCGTTCTCGCTGATCTTCGCCGGCCAGACCGAGCTTGGCGCCGGTGTCGCCTCGGTGCTCAATTCGACGACGCCGTTCTGGACGTTGATCCTCGCCAACGCGCTGACATCAGACGAAAAGCTCTCCTGGAACAAGCTTGCCGGGATCGCGCTCGGCATCGTCGGCACTGCGGTGATGATCGGTCCCGGCCTGCTTGCCGGGCTGGGCGGTCCGGTCTGGGCGAAATTTGCGCTGGTCGGCGCCTCGCTGTCCTATGCGGTGGCCCTGATGATCGCCCGCCGCTTCAAGGGTGTGCCGTCACCGGTCATCGCCACCGGACAATTGACCGCTTCGACCATCATCATGATCCCGATCGTGCTGCTTGGCCACGGCACTGCCAACCTGTTTTCGGCCTCGCCGCCGGTCTGGGCGGCGGTGTTGGCGCTGGCCCTGCTGTCCACCGCCTTCGCATACATCCTCTATTTCAACCTCGTCGCCTCGGCCGGCGCCACCAACGCCTCGCTGGTCACGCTCATCGTGCCGGCCAGCGCGATCCTGCTCGGCTTTCTGTTCCTGGGCGAACGGCTCGAATTGTTCGAGCTCGGCGGCATGGCGCTGATCGCGATCGGCCTCGTCACCATCGACGGCCGCCTGTTCGGCCGACGCTGATGCATGTCGCCCAAAAGCACGCCCTCGGGCTTGAACCGAGGGTGCGTAGCGGTTTGCGATAACGACATGCATGACCAACAAGCTGAAGCGGATCGCTTCCCAGGCCTGACACGCTTGAGGGTCCAATGGGACGCCCAAACGACGCTCCAACTCAACTTGTCGAATCTTCGTACCGACGCGAAAATCGATTCCGACTTTCAGCGGCGGTAGCGCTGCCATACCCATTCTTGCCCCAGCTCCGTCACATTTTGTACACAGGGCCGAAGCGGGATTTTGCCGAAGAGTTTCAATGCCTAACGGCAAATGGCCTGTCCCAAATTCCACATTGTCGTCGCATTGCAGCATAGTTTCCGCTTGCCTGTGGCAGAAATGCCCCTAGACTCTGGCCATAGCTCTTTAAGAGGAGGCTATGACATGGGGCTTACCAGGCCAATCAACGCGTTGATGATTTGTGCTGCATTTGCATTCATCGGGGCGCTGATTATGGGCTTTCTTCCGTAGACCCGCCAAGCAACGGAAGCAGCACAAAATAGTCCAAGTCATTGAAAAGGCCGGGTTTTTTACCCGGCCTTTTTGCATCCGGATTTGACGGGGAGTTACGCCGCGGCGGACCCCGCGGCTTCAGCCTCGTGCGAGCGGATGCCGATCATGTGGCAGATGGCGAAGACCAGATCGGCGCGGTTCATGGTGTAGAAATGAAAATCGCCGACGCCGCGCTCGACAAGGTCCAGCACCTGCTCGGCCGCCACCGCGGCCGCCACCAGCGCATGTGTCTGCGGGTCCGTCTGCAGCCCGTCGAAGCGCTCGGCCATCCACGCCGGCACCAGCGCGCCGCAGCGCGCCGAGAAATTGGCGACCTGGGTAAAATTGTGGACTGGCAATATGCCCGGCACGATCGGTATGTAGATGCCCGCCCGCCGCGCCCGCTCGACATAGCGCTCGTAGAGGTCGTTGTCGAAGAAGAACTGGGTGATCGCCCGCGTCGCGCCATTGTCGACCTTGCGCTTCAGCATATCGATATCGGTGGCGAAATCCGGGCTCTCCGGATGCTTTTCCGGATAGGCGGAGACCGAGATGTCGAAATCGCCGACACCTTTCAGCGCCCCCACCAGTTCGGCGCCGTTGGCATAGCCGTCCGGATGCGGACGGTAGGCGGCGCCGACGCCCTCGGCCGGATCGCCGCGCAGGGCGACGAAGCGGGTGACACCCATGTCGGCGAATTCCTGGATGACTTCATCGACCTCGTGACGCGCCGCATCGACGCACGTCATGTGCGCCGCCGGCGTCAGCGTCGTTTCGTTGAGGATGCGCTTGACCGTGCGCGCCGTGCGCTCGCGGGTCGAGCCGCCGGCGCCATAGGTGACGGAGACGAATTTCGGCTTGAGCGGCTGCAGCCGGGTGACGGTGTCCCACAGCCTTGCTTCCATCTCGTCGCTCTTCGGCGGGAAGAACTCGAACGAAACCCTGATCTTGTCGCCAATGTCAGGGCGGCGGGAAAAGCGGAACTGGTTCATCAAGCGGTTTCCCCTATCGGAAAGGCATTGGCCGGTTGTGCGTGGTTGGAAGGATCGGCGATCAGCATGCGCTGGTCACGGCCGAGCCACAGTTTTACGGTGAGCCTGGGCTCGTTGCCGGCGCGCGGCTCGAATTCCTGGCTCTCCTCGAGGTCGAGCCCAGCCTCGGAAAACCACTCGGTGATCTGCCGGTCGGCAAAGCCGAGCCGCACATGCGCGTGGGCGTCGCGCAGGAATTCCAGCGAATGCGGAGCGAAATCCACGATCACCAGCCGGCCTGCCGGACGCAGCAGCCTTGCTGCCTCGCGGATGGCGCGGGCAGGATCGTCAAGATAGTGCAGCACCTGGTGGATGGTGACGAGATCAAAGGCGTCGCGCTCGACCGGCGGCGCAAAAATGTCGCCCTGGCGCACCTGCGCATTCGAGATGCCGGCCTTGTCGAGATTGGCGCGCGCCACCGTCAGCATCTCGCGCGACATGTCGATGCCGATGCCGCGCCGGTAGAGCGGCGAAAAGATCTCGAGCAGCCGCCCGGTGCCGGTGCCAAGGTCGAGCATCGACTGGAACGGCCGCTTGCCGACGAGCTTGAGCAGCGCTGCCTCCACGGCGCGGTCCGGCACATGCAGCGAGCGGATGTGATCCCAGCTTGCGGCATTTACGGAGAAATATTCGGCGGCGCGATCCTGCCGCTTGCGCTTGACCGCCGCCAACCGCTCGAGGTCACGCTCGACCTGCGGATCGGCGCCCCGGATACCGGAGACCAGCCTGAGCACGAAGTCCCGCGCCGCATCCGAATCCGACAGCCGGAAGAAGGCCCAGGAGCCCTCCTGATAGCGGCCGATCAGCCCCGCCTCGAGTAAAAGCTTCAGGTGGCGCGAGACGCGCGGCTGCGACTGGCCGAGGATTTCGGTGAGATCGGAAACGGTGAGGTCGCCGCGCGACAGCAACGCCAGGATGCGCAACCGGCTGGATTCGGCCGCCGCCTTCAATGTATCTACCATGGTGTCGAGCGCGACGTGCATGCGAGCATTCTCTTTGAAAAGATATAAACATATGTTTATGTCGATTTTGATAGGCTTGCAAGCGCTATGTCGCTCCCGGACAAGAAAATGACGCATGCGTGGCGGATCGCGCACAGCCGGAAGCAGGATCGGGGCAAAAACCATGTTCGAAACGCGCAGCGGCGAAAAGCTTCTGGAAACTGATCCCGCCGATATGGCGCCGGACGGCCACGTCGTCTTCATCGGCCGCATCGCCTCGCCCTGGACCTCGCGGGAAACTTGCCCCAAGAACATGAAAGCCGCGCGCGAAACCGGACAGCCGGCGGTTCTCACCATCGACCTGCCCTATCGCGAGGGTCTGATCGGGCTTGCACGCGCCAGTCACGTCATCATCCTGTCCTGGCTGCACCACGCCCCGCGGACCTTGATTGTTCAGAAGCCCCGCCATGCGGCTGAACCGACGGGCGTTTTTTCGCTGCGCTCCCCGGCCCGGCCGAACCCGGTCGGGTTGCATATCGCCAGGCTCGTCGCCCTCGACATCGAAACGGGCCGTATCGATCTCGATGCCATCGACGTGCTCGACGGCACGCCGGTGATCGACATCAAGCCTTATTTCGCTTCGACCGACGCCTTTGCCGATGCGACCATTGCCGGACGGGACGAGCCCGGACAGGTCGTGCCAAGACGGGACGGGCAATGAGCGCGCCGACCGGTCGCCGCCGCGCCATCGCTAAGGTGCTGACAGCGCTTTTGCCGCTGGCGCCCTATGCCGACATGGAAAAGATCCGCGCCGACGCCGGCGCGGTGCATATGAAGAGCTTGCCGCCGAGCATTGCCGTATGGCTGGCGACAATAGCCCACATCCGTCATGTGCACACCGACTACGAGAAACTGCTGGCCGAAGGCTATGACCGCGACTCGGCGCGTTTCTTCGTCATGGAACAGACCAACAGGGTGCTGACCCGCTGGCGCGCGACACGTCTGCTCGAGGACGACGGTGAGGAATAGCCAGATACCCCGATGGCTCATCCGCAACCCCGGCCTGTGTCTTGTACCACCCGCCGCAGCGCTCTATCGCGTCTGGACGAAGACGACCTGACGGAGGACGTGATGAGCAACTTGATCGATCCGCACGCCAAACCACTGCCCTCGCTCTCCGACCGTCACATAGACCCGCACTCCTACCCCGATGGTGTTGCCTTCCTGGACGGGCAGTATCTGCCGATGTCGCAAGCCAAGATCTCGGTGCTGGATTGGGGCTTACTGCATTCCGACGCCACCTACGACACGGTGCATGTCTGGGACGGTCGTTTCTTCCGCCTCGACCTGCATCTCGATCGCTTCTTCGGCGGGCTGGAAAAGCTGCGCATGACGATCCCGTTCGACCGCGATGGAGTCGCCGAAATCCTCCACAATTGCGTGGCGCTGTCGGGTCATCGCGACGCTTATGTCGAGATGCTGTGCACGCGCGGCGCCTCGCCGACCTTCAGCCGCGACCCGCGCGACGCCGTCAACCGCTTCATGGCGTTCGCCGTTCCCTTCGGCTCGGTCGCCAACGCCGAGCAATTGCAGCGCGGCCTGCATGTGGCGATCAGCGACAAGGTGCGCATCCCACCAGCCTCGATCGACCCGACAATCAAGAACTACCACTGGCTCGACCTGGTGCGAGGCCTCTACAACGCCTATGACCGCGGCGCCGAGACCGCACTGCTCCTCGATTTCAACGGCAATGTCGCGGAAGGCCCCGGCTTCAACGTCTTTTGCCTGGACGACGGCAAACTATCGACGCCGGCTGTCGGCGTGCTGCCAGGCATCACCCGCCGCACCGTCTTCGATCTCTGCACGGAGGCAGGGCTTGCCGTTGCCGCGGCCGATGTCAGCGTCGCTGCGCTGCGTCAGTCCGATGAGGTCTTCATCACCTCGACCGCCGGCGGCATCATGCCGGTAACGGTGATCGACGGTGTTCCGGTCGCGGACCGCAAGGTCGGTGCGATTACCAGGCGCCTCATGGCGATCTATTGGCAAAAGCACCGAGATCCGACCTAGTGCAGCCCGGTGCACTATTCCTGACCATCCCTGGCCTCAGGCCCGGTAAATGCACTGCTCGGGCACACGCACCGAAATCTCCTCGCCGGCCGTGATGCGTCCTGGTTTTTCCACCCAGGCGACAAGGCCGCGCAACCGTTTTGCCGCTTTCGGGAACAACAGCGCGCCGGCTTCACGGTCGGCCATTCCGGCATTTTCCGCAACCGATCGCCCGGCGATGCGGCAAGGTCCGTTCTGCGCATCGACCTTGACGGTGACGCCGCCTTTGAAGAACAGCAGCGTGCCGGACGGCAGCATCGAGAGATGCGGCAGGCCTTCGATCAACAGATTGGCGCCGATCCACTCCGGCTTGATCTCGGCGATGGCCATCCGCCCTGCCACGATCGCCAGTTCGTCCGCGGCCACGATCGACAGCTGCCGCTCGTTGCGCATCTCGGTGCCGCGTGGATACCAGGGCTCGCGCCCGCCGGAGCGCCGCGTCGCGCCGGCGTGGAAATCGCCGTCGATGCCGTCGAAGCCAAGCCGCAATTCATCCACCGCGCGTGTCTCGAAATGATCCGATGGCGCGACGTAAAGCGCGGCCACCCGCGCGACAAGTTTCCGCGCCGGGATGATTTCGACCGGGTTTACCCTCTCGGGGAAGAGGTCCAGCATAGGCTTCGCTCCGTGCGTGATGCCAAGCAATTAGCCGCAGTGAGTTCATCAGGTCCAGCCTAAAGCACTGATGCTCCAGTCAAGCAGGCTGATGCGATTACACCGGCGCCTTCCAATGCCGGTGCCGTTCGCGCCAATCAGAGCATGCGCAACAGCGCCCCGCCGATCGAATAGCCGGCGCCGAAGGCGCAGAGCAGGCCATAGTCGCCGGCGTTCATGTCGGCGTGGTTTTCCGACAAGGCGACGACGGCACCGGCGCCGGCGGTGTTGCCGAGGCGCTCCAGCACCATCGGCGCGCGGTCATGGTCGACCTCGTGGCCGAACGACAGCTTCAGGATCATGGCGTTCATACGTGCATTGGCCTGATGCAGCCAGAAGCGCCGGATCGCTTGCGGCGTCAGCCCATGCTCGGCCAGGAACTCGACGATGAATTTGTGCCCGGCGACGGTGACTTCCTTGAACACCTTGTTGCCGACCTGATTGATCAGGTTGCCTTCCAGGTTGATCATATACGGATCGTCCTGGGCGGTGCGCGTGTAATAGCCGAGATTGGTACGGATGTTGTTGGACATCTGCGTCCAGGTCCGGGTGTCGAGCACCTCGAAACGTCCCGGCCGCTTGTCGCCCTGGGCAAGCCCCTCGACGACCATCGAGACCGAAGCATCGCCGAAGATGAAATGCGTCTGCCGGTCGCGGAAGTTGAGATGGCCGGTGATGATTTCGGGCGTCGTCACCAGCACGCGCCTGTGTGCGCCCGCCCGCACCAGATTGACCGCGATATGCAACGCCGCCGCCGCCGACGAACAGCCAAGGCCCATGTCGAAGCCGGCGCCCCTCGTGCCCATCGCCTGCTGCATCTCGATGGCGATCGCCGGATAGGGCCGCTGGTGATGCGAGGCCGAGCAGATCACCAGGTCGATATCAGGTGGCTCCAGGCCGGCATGGTCGAGCGCTTTCCTGGCCGATGCGATGCCGAACTCGGCTTCCAGCGACAGTGCGTCGTCCGGCCGCGGCGGAATGCGCGGCGCCATGCGGGTCGGGTCGAGAATGCCTTCCCGCTCGATCACATGGCGCGTCTGCACGCCCGAAGCATGGACGATGAAGGCGCTGTCCGACTTCTGCAGCAGCGTCTCGCCCGAAACCTGGCGGCGGACATTCTCCATCTCGACCCAGGCATTGAAGCTGTCGACCAATTCCTCATTGGTGATCGAAGGCTCGGGGATTTCAACGCCGATGCCGCTGATGATGACGCGATGCATTTTCAGTTCGTCCCCATGCGCAGGCGCTACGGCTTGATGTGGGCGCCGCGAGAGTTCGGCGCAACATTATTCGCATCAAGCTAGTTTAAGCCGGCTTAAATCAAGGGCCTGAGGCACAAGACCACAACCTTGCGTGGCTGAAATACGCGTTGTGGCGAATCAAGCGCAGCCAGGCAGTGCGTCTCGGTGTCGCCAATCGTTTCTAGGCAGCGCGCCGCGCGACGATGAAAAGGCGCGGGAAACGCAGCAGCACCTTGCCGTTCGCCGTCTTCGGATAGGCTTCGGTTATCCCAGCGGTGTAGCGCGTGAGAAAAAACCGTCGCTCGTTCTCGTCGAGCGGATCGAGGAACGGCTTCAGCCCCGTCGACTTCAGCCACTCGACGATTGCCCCGGCATCGGCCAGCGGATGATTGTAGGCGGTGTGCCAGATGTCGAGCCGGTCGGAGAACGGCGACAAAAGATCGTAGTAGAACGACACTAGCGGCAGCGGCCCGCGCGCAGCACACTCGAGCTTTTCGGCAAACGGCATTTCGGCCGCCGTCTCGCGCATCAGCCGGTGCGACGGCTCACCCATATTGTCGGGCATCTGCACGGCAAGCGCGCCGCCGGGCGCCAAAAATCCCATCAGCCGCTGGAAGATCGCCGGATGCTCGGGCAGCCACTGGAACACCGCATTGGCGAAGATCACGTCGACCGGCTCTTCGGGCTGCCACGCCGCCGCATCCGCCAGTTCGAAGGCCACTTCCGGCAGACGTGCCCTCGCCTTCTCGATCATGTCAGCCGAGGTGTCCAAACCGCTGACCTGCGCGCCCGGCCAGCGCTCAACCAGCAATTCGGTCGAGTTGCCCGGCCCGCAGCCGATATCGACCACCCGGCGTGGCGCCGCCACCGGCACCTGCGCGACGAGATCGCGCGCCGGACGCGTGCGCTCGTCCTCGAATTTGAGATATTGGGCGGCGGACCAGTCTGCCATTTCAGCTCCTCAGATCATTTGAGAATTCGCCGCCCTAAAAACCCCTATCGCGTCAACCTCTTGTACGTCATGCGGTGCGGGTTGACGGCATCGGGACCGAGCCGGCGGATCTTGTCCTGCTCGTAATCCTCGAAATTGCCCTCGAACCACTCGACATGGCTGTCGCCTTCGAAGGCAAGGATGTGCGTCGCCAGCCGGTCGAGGAACATGCGGTCGTGCGAGATGATGACGGCGCAGCCGGCGAAGTTTTCCAGCGCGTCTTCGAGCGCCGCCAGCGTTTCGGTATCGAGATCGTTGGTCGGTTCGTCGAGCAGCAGCACATTGCCGCCGGTCTTCAGCATCTTGGCCAGATGGACGCGGTTGCGCTGGCCGCCGGACAGATTGCCGACCTTCTGCTGCTGATCGCCGCCGCGGAAATTGAACGAGGCGCAATAGGCTCGGGTGTTGGCCTCGAACTTGCCGAGCTTGACCACTTCGGCGCCGCCCGAGATTTCTTCCCAGACGGTCTTGGTCGGGTCGAGCGCATCGCGGCTCTGGTCGACGTAACCGAGCTTGACCGTCTCGCCGACGCGGATCGTGCCGGCATCCGGCTTTTCCTGGCCGGTGATCATGCGGAACAGCGTCGTCTTGCCGGCGCCGTTCGGGCCGATGACGCCGACGATGCCGCCGGGCGGCAACTTGAATTCGAGGTCGTCGATCAGCAGCGTGTCGCCAAAGCCCTTCGACAGGTCCTCGACCTCGATCACCACATTGCCGAGCCGCTCGCCATGCGGAATGACGATCTGGGTGTCGCTCGGACGCCGCTTGTCGGCCGCATCCAGCAGATCCTGGAACGCCTGGATGCGCGCTTTCGACTTGGTCTGCCGTGCCTTCGGGCTGGACTGGATCCACTCGCGCTCGCGGCCGATCGCCCGCTGGCGCGCATCGTCCTCGCGGCCCTCCTGCTTGAGCCGCTTGGCCTTGGCTTCGAGATATTTGGTGTAGTTGCCCTCATAGGGAATGCCGCGGCCGCGGTCGAGCTCGAGGATCCAGCCGGTGACATTGTCGAGGAAGTAGCGATCGTGGGTGATGATCATCACCGCGCCCGGATAGGCGCGCAGATGCTTTTCAAGCCACGCCGTCGTCTCGGCGTCGAGATGGTTGGTCGGCTCGTCGAGCAGCAGAAGGTCGGGCTGACGCAGCAGCAGTTGGCACAGTGCCACGCGGCGGCGCTCGCCGCCCGACAGCTTGGTGACGTCGGCTTCCTTGGGCGGGCAGCCCAGCGCTTCCATCGCCATCTCGACCTGCTGTTCGAGATCCCACAGGTTGAGCCGGTCCATCTCGTCTTGGAGCTTGGCCGACTCGTCGGCCGTCTCGTCGGAATAGTTCATCATCAATTCGTTGTAGCGTTCGATGATCGCGGTCTTGGCGGCGACGCCTTCCATGACGTTCTCGAACACGGTCTTGCTCGCATCGAGCGCCGGCTCCTGCGCCAGGTAACCGACGGTGGCGCCTTCGGCCAGCCACGCCTCGCCGCTCCACTCCTTGTCGATGCCGGCCATGATCTTGAGGATGGTCGACTTGCCGGCGCCGTTCGGCCCGAGGATGCCGATCTTGGCGTCCGGGTAGAAGGAGAGGTGGATATTCTCGAGCACCTTCTTGGTGCCATAGGCCTTGTTGAGGCCGGCCATGTGATAGATGAACTGGCGTGCCACGCGCGCTTTCCCTGAAAAGTCGACTGGAATGTCGGATTGAATGGAAGTTGCGCGCTATGTAGGCGATGCCGCGCCGAACGGCAAACTGTTTTGGCATTTCGGGTTTGTCTTCCGGCCGAGACGGGCGCGATCGGCATCGGCGCATAGGCATCCAGTGTCACTGGAACTCGATCGGATCGATGATGCCTTTCGGACAGCCGGCATTGTTCGTCGGCACTGAGGCCAGCAGCAGCTCACTGAGCGAAGAGTTCGGACCGATTGGGCCGGTCAGGCCGAGCGTCAGTTCGCCGATCAGCCGCCTGCCGCTCGAAGGATCGTTCACACAGGAGACGCGAACCCGATCGCCGGCGCCGGGACCAAAGGCACTGTCGAAGGCGGCGCGGATCTGGCCAGAGGTCAGATCCCGGCCAATGTTTTGCGTGAAAAGATCACGCACCGGTGAAGCATTCGCCGCGCGCGTCAAGTTCAGCGCATCGGAAAAATACGCCTGCTGGCTCTTGCCGTAACAGGTGCCATGCTTGATCCATTCATGCCTGTCGAGAGCGGATGCGGTGCCTGGCATCACCCGATCGAGCTCCGACCGCGTGTTCGGCTCGAGCTCGACCGGCGGCAGGTCCTGCCAGCGCGCCGGATTGTCGTTCGCCTTGTCGGCCGCTGCCACCTGGCAATAGAAATTTCCGTTCGGCTGCGGCCACAGCCCATGCAAGGTGAAATGCGTCGCGTCAAAACCGGCCGCGGTCTGCGCCTTGCATTCGGTCTTGCCGGGCTTGGTCTCGCAAAACGCCGGCTGCCAGCTCAGCGCGAGGACATATTCGGGCTTTCGCGACGCCGGCGCAGCAGGCTTCTTCCGATCGGCCGGCACAGGTGCTGCCGGTTCCGTAGACGCGCTGCCACCCGAAACATGGCCGCAATCGACCTTCACCCACCGACGCTCCGGATCGGCACCGGGGACGCGGATCAGATAGTGGCTGGGAGCATCCTTGTTGCCAGCCAGAAGCTCGTAGCTCTGTCCCGCATCGGTCGCGATATTGCCGGGGTTCCTGCCGCTCCTGATGGCCTGGGTGGCTGGACAGGTGGCGTCGGCGACGAAAGAGCCGCTCATCTTGACCTCGGCCCGCGCAGCACCCGTCAGCGGCGCGGCGACAAGCGCCAATCCGAAAACAAGACCTGTCAGCGTACGCATAGGTACTCTCCGGTTGAATAATGCTGGGCAACAGACTGCCGCCCTCTCTGGGTAGCAAATTCTCCATGTCAGAATTGCGATACCCGCGTTGCGACGCAAGAACAGCGCTGCAAAACACCGCGAACGGATTGACGCAAAACCGGCGTCGGCGCACACAAACGTTCGCAGGCGCTAAAGACGCGTTGGAGACGAAGCGACAATGTCATTCAGCCAGCAGCGCGTGCTGCGATCGCCGACCGGCGCCGAGCTCAACCTTTACGTGAAACGCGCCGAGGGCCGCCCGCGTGCGGTCGTCCAGATCAATCACGGACTGGCCGAACATGCCGCGCGCTATGTCCGCTTCGCTACCTTTCTGGGCGAGTGCGGCTTCCACGTCTATGCCCATGACCATCGCGGCCATGGCGCAACCAAGGCGCCAGACGCTCCGCTCGGCAGATTCGCTAATGTGGATGGCGGCGCCAAGGTCATCGCCGATGTCGCCGCCGTGCATGATCTGATCGCCGGCGACCATCCCGGCCTGCCGGTCATCGTCTTCGGCCATTCCATGGGCGGCCTCGTCGCGGTGAATTTCATGCTTCACCATTCCAACCGGCTGCACGCCGCCGCCATCTGGAACGCCAATTTTTCCGCCGGGCTCGCCAGCCGTGCAGCGCAAGTCATCCTGGCCTGGGAAAAATTCCGGCTCGGCTCCGACATGCCGTCGCGCATGCTGCCGAGACTGACCTTCCAGGCCTGGGGCAAGGCCGTCCCCGGTCACCGCACTCCGTTCGACTGGCTGTCGCGCGACGCGGCGGAAGTCGACAAATACATCGCCGATCCGCTGTGCGGCTGGGATGCGTCGGTGTCGATGTGGCGCGACCTGTTCGGCTTTGTCTTCGACGGCGCCGACGACGCTAATTTTTCCGGCATCCGCAAGACCCTGCCGATCTGCCTGGTCGGCGGCGAAAAGGATCCTGCTACCGATCGTGGCAAGGCGGTCAGCCATCTCGCTGGGCGCCTGCACAGGATGGGCTTTTCGAATCTCGTTTCAAAGGTTTACGCCGAGACCCGCCACGAAAGCCTGAACGAGGTGAATCGAAATATCATCATGGACGATTTCGCCGCATGGGCCGACAGCGTGCTGAAACAAGCCTGATCGAGAGGTCCGGTTGGCCCATTGCAAGAGCCGTGACTTCGGCACGCGGGATTGATAGTGCATGTTGCCCAAAAGTGCGCAGCGGTTTTGGATAACGACATGCATAAAAAGAAAACCAGAGCCTGCGTTTCCGATCAATCACGGTGATCCATGACCGAGCCTCCGCTGAAAGGCATCCGCGTAGTCGAACTCGCCCGCATCCTGGCCGGGCCGTGGGCCGGGCAGCTGCTTGCCGATCTCGGCGCCGACGTGATCAAGGTCGAGAGCCCTGATGGCGGCGACGATACCCGCAAATGGGGTCCGCCCTTCGTCATGAGCCATGACGGCGAAAACCTCTCGGCCGCCTACTACCATTCCTGCAATCGCGGCAAGCGCTCCATAGCCATCGATTTCTCGACGCCCGAAGGCGCCGAGACAGTGCGCCGGCTGGCTGCGACATCGGACGTGCTGATCGAAAACTTCAAGCTCGGCGGGCTGAAGAAATACGGCCTCGACCATGACAGCTTGCGCAAAATCAACCCGCGGTTGATCTATTGCTCGATCACCGGCTTCGGCCAGGACGGGCCCTATGCGCCACGCGCCGGCTATGACTTCATCATCCAGGGCATGGCCGGCATGATGTCGATCACCGGCGAGGCTGGCCGCGAGCCGCAAAAGGCCGGTGTCGCCATTTCGGACATTTTCACCGGCCTCTATTCGGTGATCGCCATCCAGGCCGCACTTCGCCATGCCGAGAAGACCGGCGAGGGCCAGCATATCGACATGGCGCTCTACGACAGCCAGATCTCGGCGCTCGGCAACCAGAACCTCAACTATCTGGTTTCGGGAAAATCGCCGGTGCAGATGGGCAACGCGCATATGAACATCGCGCCCTACGAAGTGGTGCCGGTCAAGGACGGCCACATCATCCTTGCCATCGGCAATGACGGCCAGTTCGCCAAGTTCTGCGCGGCCGTCGGGTTGGACGAGCTGCCATCGAACCCCGATTTCGCCACCAATCCCGCCCGCGTCGCCAGCCGGGCCAAGCTGCGCGGGCATATAATCGAGGCGCTGAAAACCTTCGATCGCGATCCGCTGCTGGCCAGGCTGGAGGCGGCAGGCGTGCCTGCCAGCCCGATCAACACGATCGGCGAGATGTTCGCCGACCCGCAGACCATCGCGCGCGGCATGCGGCTCGACCTCGACGACGGCCATGGCAATCTGTTGCCCTCGGTGCGCGCGCCGATGGTCATGTCGGGCACGCCGCTGTTCTATGAACGGCCCTCGCCGCGTCTCGGTGAACACACCGAAGAAATCCTTGCCGAACTGGAGAGGTCAGGAAAATGAAGACCGGCGGACAACTGATTGTCGATGCGCTCGAAGCCAACGGAACGGACCGTATCTATTGCGTGCCCGGCGAATCCTACCTTGCGGTGCTCGACGCGCTGCACGACTCGCCGATCCGCACCATCGTCTGCCGCCAGGAGGGCGGTGCTGCGATGATGGCCGACTGCCATGGCCGCCTGACCGGCAAGCCAGGCATCTGCTTCGTCACCCGCGGCCCCGGCGCCACCAACGCCTCGGCCGGCATCCACATCGCCATGCAGGATTCGGTGCCCGTCATCCTGTTCATCGGCCAGGTCGCCAGCCACGCCAAGCAGCGCGAGGCTTTTCAAGAGGTCGACTACGTCAGGTTCTTCGGCGACATCGCCAAATGGGTCGTCGAGATCGACGACGCCGCGCGCATTCCCGAATTCGTCACCCGCGCCTTCGCGGTGGCGACATCCGGCCGTCCCGGCCCGGTCGTCATCTCGCTGCCGGAAGACATGCTGACCAGCCTGGCCGAAGCGCCGGCCGCCCTGCCCCACACGCCTGTCGAAACGCGGCCGGGCGAGGCCGAGCTCGATGCTCTGGAAAAGCTTCTCAACAAGGCAAAGCGCCCCTTCGTCATCCTCGGCGGCACGCGCTGGGATGCGGAGGCCGTCGCGCGGATGCGGACGATCGCCGAAGCCTGGTCCCTGCCGGTCGGCTGTTCCTTCCGCCGCCAGATGCTGTTCGATCATCTCCACCCGAACTATGCCGGCGATGTCGGCATCGGCATCAACCCGAAGCTGGCGACCGCCATCAACCAGGCCGACATCGTGCTGCTGATCGGCGGCCGCATGGGCGAGATGCCGTCCTCCGACTACACGCTGCTCAAGAGCCCCTATCCCGACCAGTTGCTGGTCCATGTCCATGCCGACGCCGGCGAGCTCGGCCGTGTCTACCGGCCGACGCTGGCGATCAACGCCTCGCCGTCCGCCTTCGTCGAAGCCTTTGCTGGGCGCAAGCCGGCCGCCACACCAGTCTGGGCGGATGAAACACCGAAGCTGCACGCCGCCTATCTCGACTGGTCGACACCGCCCGAAAGCGGCCCCGGCGCCGTCCAGATGGGGCCGATCATGAACTATCTCGAAAAAATGCTGCCCGACGACGCCATCCTCACCAACGGCGCCGGCAACTACGCCACCTGGGTGCACCGCTTCCACCGTTCCCGCCGCTTTGCCACGCAGGCAGCACCGACCTCCGGCTCGATGGGCTACGGCACGCCGGCAGCGGTCGCCGCCAAGGAACTGTTCCCCGAGCGCGATGTGATCGCCTTTGCCGGCGACGGCTGCTTCCTGATGAACGGCCAGGAATTCGCCACCGCCGTGCAGTACGATCTGCCGATCATCGTCGTCGTCGTCAACAATGGCATCTACGGGACCATCCGCATGCACCAGGAGCGCGAATATCCCGGCCGCGTCGTCGCCACCGACCTGAAGAATCCCGACTTCGCGGCGCTCGCCCGCGCCTATGGCGGCCATGGCGAAATCGTCGAGAAGACGGCCGACTTCGCGCCGGCCTTCGAACGCGCCCGCGCCAGCGGCAAGCCGTCGATCGTCGAGATCAGGCTCGACCCCGAGGCGATCACGCCGACCCGGACGATGACCCAGATACGGGACAGGTCGTGAGCGCAGAGGCATAGGCCGAGTTCCTTCGCAGCGCTTTCCCGCAAACTTCGACAGGCTAATGCAGCACTCCGCCGGGGCGCCGCTGCGCTACATCGTCGCCGCCTTCTCGATCTGCCCGCGAATCTCACCGTCCTTGTGGGCCGCCGTATGGATGTTTATGTAGTATTTGCCGGCCATCAGGTCGGCAGCCTGCGCGTCGGTCAGGATCGCGGCCCCCTTGAACGGGCTTTTCGCAGCGCCCTTGAACGGGACGACGACGTCGGCATTTTCACCCTTTGCTGCCGGACCGTGAATATGTCCGGCCGTCGCCGGTCCACTGAGACCTGAATACATCACGTTCCAGGTTAGCTGTTTCGTGTCGGTGTTGAAGCCGAGAGTGGCCTCGCCTTTGCCCTCCGTGGTGACAGGTGGATTCTGCTGAGCGCCATCGAGCGTCGCCTTCATCTTCATCATGTCGGCCAAGGCCGGTGAACCGCACAGGAAGGCAGCCGAAACGGCCAGCGCCGAAAGCATCGGCGAGAAGGATTGCATGCGCATGGAATTCTCCGTTGTGGCGATGACATCCGCTGAAGCAGGATGCACTGGAACAACGGTTGTGGCGAGCGGATGTTTCCACCGGTAACGGCTATTTTACATGCCAAAAAAAGGGGCGGTCGCCCGTCCCCTTTTTTTCGAATTGCGGGCCGCAGAGGCCCCGGTTGATGGCCCTTACTTGATGGCCTTGTCGGTGATAGCGGTCGTGTAGGCGCCGGTCGGCTCCTTGGTGATGATCTTCTGGTCGAGCAACGCCTTGGCGGTGCGCGCGTAGGTCGCCGGGTCGAGCTTGCCGTCGGCATTGTCGATCAGCTTGGCGACTTCGCCCATCATGCGCTTCTGGTGGTTCTCGTCCTGGCCGCCATTGTCCATGACGATGCCGGCCGCCTCGTCGGAATTGTCGACGGCGTATTTCCAGCCCTTCATCGAGGCGCGCACGAAACGCACCATCTTGTCCTCGAAGGCCGGATCCTTGAGCTTGTCCTCCAGGGCATAGAGCCCGTCCTCAAGCAGGTCGTTGCCCATGGCCGAGTAGTTGAACACGATCAGCTCTTCCGGCTTGTAGCCGGCATCGATGAGCTGCCAGTATTCGTTGTAGGTCATGACCGAAATGCAATCCGCCTGCTTCTGGATCAGCGGCTGCACGTCGAAACTCTGCTTCAGCACGGTGACGCCATCCGGGCCGCCGTCGGTCTTCAGGCCGAGCTTGTTCATCCAGGCGTAGAACGGATACTCGTTGCCGAAGAACCAGACGCCGAGCGTATGGCCCTTGAAGTCGGCCTCGGTCTTGACCGGGCCATCCTTCGGGCAGACCAGCTGCATGCCGGCCTTCTTGAACGGCTGGGCGATATTGACCAGCGGCACGCCCTTTTCGCGTGCGGCCAACGCGCCGCCCATCCAGTCGACGATGACGTCGGCGCCGCCACCGGCGATCACCTGCTCGGGCGCGATATCGGGACCGCCCGGCTTGATCTCGACGTCGAGGCCCTCGGCCTCATAAAAACCCTTGTCCTTGGCGACGTAGTAGCCGGCGAACTGGGCCTGTGTGACCCATTTCAGCTGCAGCGTCACCTTGTCTGCGGCCATCGCCTGGAACGCGGCAAGCGACATCGCGCCGGCCAGCATCGAAACAACAAGTCTTTTCATGCTTTTACCCTCTGGAGTTAAGTGTTCACCCTTTTAGGACCAGGACCTTCAATCCAACCCTGATTCCAAACCCGCCACCGCCCTATCCACCACGGACGGAGGGATGCCAAAACGTGACTGCTCTCTCGAAAAGAGCGACCACGCCATAAAAGACCGAACCCGCAAGTGCTGCAACTGCGATTTCGGCCCAGACCATGTCGATATTCATCCGTCCGACTTCGGTCGAAATCCGGAATCCCATGCCGACCACCGGCGTGCCGAAGAACTCCGCGACGATGGCGCCGATCAGCGCCAGCGTCGAATTGATCTTCAGCGCGTTGAAGATGAAGGGCGCTGCCGCCGGCAACCGCAGCTTGAACAGCGTCTGCCAGTAGCTCGACGCATAGGTGCGCATCAGGTCGCGTTCCATATGGCCGGAGGCAGCAAGCCCGGCGACCGTGTTCACCAGCATCGGGAAGAAGGTCATGATGATGACGACGGCGGCCTTCGACTGCCAGTCGAAGCCGAACCACATGACCATGATCGGCGCTACGCCGATGATCGGCAGCGCCGACACCATATTGCCGATCGGCAAAAGCCCGCGGCGCAGGAACGGCACGCGGTCGGCCGCGATGGCGGCAAGGAAGCCGGCACCGCTGCCAACGATGTAGCCGAAGATCACCGCCTTGAAGATGGTCTGCCGCACGTCGGCCGCCAGCACCGGCAGCGAATTGGCGATGCGCACGCCGATGGCGCTTGGCGGCGGCAGCAGGATGAAGGGAATGCCGGCGCCGCGCGTCACCGCCTCCCAGATGATCAGGATCCAGGCGCCGAAGATCGCCGGAATGATCAGCCTCAAAGCGGTCGCCGCCCAGCGCGAGGCCGGGCGAAGCGCGGACAGCACCGTCACGCAGCGCCAGGCCAGGAGCCATGCCGCGGCAAGCAGCAGATAGAACGACGCGCGGGCGGTGCCCTCATTGCCGGTTATGCCGGCGAGCAGCAGCCACGCTGCGCCATGCGCGCCAAGGAAGAGCAACACCACCCCAATTGCCGGCGGGAAATTATCGGCCCCAATTGCCAGGAGCAGCAACAAGAAAATCAAAGCCGCAGTACCGACACCGTAGCCGGGCGCCGCATCGACAAGCGGCCAAAGAAGCAGCGCGCCGGCAAGAAGGACAAGCGAGGCATACCCTTGCCACGAGCGGGGGGTGATCGACGAAAGGCTCAGGAGATCGCTCATGCCGGCCTCCCGCCCATGGCGCGGTTGACGAGGCGCCCGGCTATGCCGACCACCATCACCAAAAGGGCCGCCACCACCGAGCCCGCCACCAGCGCCGACCAGATATCGATGGTCTGGCTGTAATAGGCGCCGGCGAGCAGCTTGGCGCCGATGCCGGCGACGGCACCGGTCGGCAGTTCACCGACGATGGCGCCGACCAGGCTGGCGGCCACCGCCACCTTCATCGAGGTGAACAGGAACGGCACCGATGCCGGCACCCGCAACTTCCAGAAGGTCTGCGAGGGGCTGGCATTGTAGGTGTGCATCAGGTCGAGATGGGTGAGTTCGGGCGAACGCAGCCCCTTGACCATGCCGACCGCCACCGGGAAGAACGACAGATAGGTCGAGATCAGCGCCTTCGGGATCAGGCCGGTAACGCCGATCGCCGCCAGCACGACGATGATCATCGGCGCCACCGCCAGGATCGGAATGGTCTGCGAGGCGATGATCCACGGCATCAGGCTGCGGTCGAGCGTCGCCACATGGACGATGCCGACGGCAATCAGGATGCCGAGCGCCGTGCCGAAAGCGAAGCCGAGCAGCGTCGAGGACAGCGTCACCCAGGCATTGTAGACAAGGCTGCGATTGCTGGTGACCTTGCGCAGAAACGTGTTCTCGAAGAAATTCACCGCCACCTGATGCGGCGCCGGCAGTGTCGGCTTCGGCTGCGCCATCGTCTTGCCGATGAACTCCACGATCCCCGGCGTCTCGCCGGCACGGCGGTCGAGATCGCGCTGGAACGGCGCGTTGAGGATGACGGCGAAAACATACCAGACGACCACCACGCCTGCGAGGATCGAGGTCACCGGAACGATCTTGTCGCGAAAGGAGTCCATCAGCGAAGCTCCCCTCCTCTCCCCAACGGGGAGAGGGTGGCCGGAGCGAAGCGGAGGCCGGGTGAGGGGGTAGAAATCTTTCCGTCGAGGCAAGCCAGGATCGTATCAAGGACCGCTCGGCGCTCGGCCAAAACTTCATGGTTCCAGAACCGGAGAACGGAATAACCATGCCCATTCAGCCAGGCCGTCCTGGCGGGGTCGGTTGGTGAATCCGCATGCTGGCTGCCATCGAGTTCGACAATCAGACCCTTCTCGCGACAAACGAAATCCGCGATGAAAGGTCCAAGCGGCACTTGCCTCACAAATTTGTAGCCGTTGAGATGACGTCCTCTCAGATCCCCCCGAAGTCGGTACTCAGCCTCGGTTTCGTCGACCCGCAGCTTTCGAGCGCGAGCGGTTGCCCCGGCATTTCTTTTGGTCGGATCTGTCGGCGCCGCCCCCTCACCCGACCTCCGCTTCGCTCCGGCCACCCTCTCCCCGTCGGGGAGAGGAGGGAGCCCATCCCGCCCAATCCTCATAGCTGTGCCCTGCCCTGCGCCGCGTCGCTTCGCTCCTTGCTCCGCCCTAGGATGACGAAGGCATGGTTGGCCGCGCTCTCGATGAACGCCGCTTCGCGGCGGCTCCGCCCTAGGATGACGAAGGCATGGGTGGGCCCGCTGGCACCGTCGGGGAGAGGAGAGAGCCCATCCCGCTCAATCCTCATAGCTGTGCCCTGCCCTGAGCCCGTCACGCACCCGCGCCGCGATCGCCAAAAACTCCGGCGTCTCGCGAATGTCGAGCGGCCGCTTTTTCGGCAGCGTCGATTCGATGACATCGCTGACGCGGCCCGGGCGCGGCGACATGACTATGATCCGCGTCGACAGGTAGACCGCCTCGGGAATGGAATGGGTGACGAAGCAGATGGTCTTGTTGGTCCGATCCCAAAGCTCCAGCAGCTGTTCGTTGAGGTGGTCGCGCACGATCTCGTCCAGCGCGCCGAACGGCTCGTCCATCAACAGAAGATCGGCATCGAACGCCAGCGCCCGCGCGATCGAGGCACGCTGCTGCATGCCGCCGGAAAGCTGCCACGGGTATTTCTGCTCGAAGCCGGCCAGGTTGACGAGATCGAGCGTGCGCTTGATGCGCGCCGCCTGCTCTGCCTTCGACAGGCCCATGATCTCCAGCGGCAGCGCCACATTGCGCTCGATCGTGCGCCACGGATAAAGTGCGGCCGCCTGGAAGACATAGCCATAGGCGCGGTTTTCGCGCGCCTGCTCCGGCGTCACGCCATTGACGGAGATGCTTCCCGATGTCGGTTTCTCGAGATCGGCGATGACCCGCAGCAAGGTCGTCTTGCCGCAACCGGACGGCCCGATGAAGGAGACGAATTCGCCCTTGCCGATGGTCAGGTCGACATCCGACAGCGCCTGCACCGGACCGTCGCTGGTCTGGAAGGTCAGGCCGAGCTTGCTTGCCGAAACGACGGCTGGCGACTGTCCGGTCATAGGCCGCAGCCTGGCTTTTCGCACCGCCGCCGCGCCGGCCGCACTCCCGTTGCTTTTGCCAAAATGCTGCTTTCCACTTATCTTGTCCCACTCGATCGAGAGTTTGCCCGATGTCGTCCAAACCCACCTGCCATCTTATCCGCCCCGAAGGCTCTTATGAAGGCAAGCAGGGATTGAGTTATTTCACCGGCATCGCCGCCGAGACGGTCGGCTCTACCGGCATCTGCATGCACCTGCTCACCATGCCGCCCGGTGCCCGCGCCAAGGCGCATATGCACGAAAGCCATGAGACGGCGATCTATGTGCTCTCCGGCGAGGTCCATACCTGGTATGGCGATCGGCTCGAGCAGCAGACCGTGGCCAAGGCCGGCGACCTCTTCTACATTCCCGCCGGCGTGCCGCATCTGCCGGCCAATCTGAGCGACAGCCCGGCCTCGGCGGTCATCGCCCGCACCGATCCCAACGAACAGGAAAGCGTCGTGCTGCTGCCGCAACTGGATGGGCTGGTCGCCTGAGGCCGGCTTCAGTGCAATCGCTTCAGGTTTGCGCTGCCCCTGAGGGGCGGCGCCGACTTCGACAAACCCGCGCAAGCTCACACCCCGGTCGCCGGAATGCCTGATCGTTCCACCTTGCGCGGCGCGGAAATTTCCTTCCAGGTCGACAGCGCCCGGTTGACCGCGGCATTCGGCTCGCGAGCGACGAACTCGCCATGGCCGGGCTTCGCCTTGACCTCGTTCTCCTGGATCGACAATTCGCCGCGCGAAAAGACGAAGCGCGGCAGGCCGGTCACCTCGAAACCTTCGAAGACGTTGTAGTCGATCACCGACTGCTGCTTCTTGGAGGTGATCGTCTTCTTGCGCTTCGGGTCCCAGACGAGGATGTCGGCGTCGGCGCCTTCGACGATGGCGCCCTTCTTCGGATACATGTTGAGGATTTTGGCGATGTTGGTCGAGGTCACCGCGACGAATTCGTTCATCGTGAGCCGGCCGGTGTTGACGCCCGTCGTCCACAGCACCGGCAAGCGGTCCTCAAGCCCGCCGGTGCCGTTCGGGATCTTGGTGAAATCGCCGACACCGTTGCGCTTCTGGCTGGTGGTGAAGGCGCAATGGTCGGTCGCCACCACTTGCAGCGATCCGGCCTGCAGGCCGGCCCACAGCGAATCCTGGTGCAGTTTGTTGCGGAACGGCGGGCTCATCACGCGGCGCGCCGCATGGTCCCAGTCCTTGTTGAAATATTCGCTCTCGTCGAGCGTCAGATGCTGGATCAGCGGCTCGCCGAACACCCGCATGCCCTTCTGCCGCGCCCGGCGAATGGCTTCGTGCGCCTGCTCGCAGGAGACATGCACGACATAGAGCGGCACGCCGGCCATGTCGGCGATCATGATGGCGCGGTTGGTCGCCTCGCCTTCCACTTCCGGCGGCCGCGAATAAGCGTGCCCTTCGGGGCCGTTATTGCCGGCGGCCAGCAGCTTCTGCGACAGCGCCGCCACCACGTCGCCATTCTCGGCATGGACCAGCGGCAGCGCGCCAAGGTCGGCGCAGCGCTGGAACGACGAATACATCTCGTCGTCGTCGACCATCAGCGCGCCCTTGTAGGCCATGAAGTGCTTGAACGAGGTGATGCCCTTCTCGACGACGGTGGCCATCTCGTCGAACACCTGCTTGCCCCACCAGGTGATCGCCATGTGGAAGGAATAGTCGCAGGAGGCTTTCGAGGTCTTGTTGTCCCACATCTGCAAGGCCTCGAGCAGCGACTGCTGCGGCGCCGGCAGACAGAAATCGACAACCATGGTGGTGCCGCCGGCAAGCGCGGCGCGGGTGCCGCTCTCGAAATCGTCAGCCGAATAGGTGCCCATGAACGGCATTTCGAGATGGGTGTGCGGATCGATGCCGCCCGGCATCACGTAGCAGCCGGTGGCGTCGAACTCGTGATCGCCATGCAGGTCCGGCCCGATGGCGATGATCTTGCCGTGCTTGAACAGCACGTCGGCCTTCCAGCTTCGATCGGCGGTGACGATGGTGCCGTTCTTGATGACTTTGGACATTTTTTTGTTCCCTTGTTCTCTTCGCGCTTCTTGGTGAGCGACGTTCGGAATCTTGGTTTCTAGCTCACCCCACGATGACAGCTGTCTCCACCACCGCGTGGAACAGCACATCGGCGCCGGCCGCCGCCCATTCCTTGGTGATTTCCTCGGCCTCGTTGTGGCTGAGCCCGTCGACGCAGGGGCACATCACCATTGCCGTCGGCGCGACGCGGTTGATCCAGCAGGCGTCGTGGCCGGCGCCGGAGACGATGTTGCGATGCGTATAACCCAAGCGCTCGGCCGCATCCCGCACTGCCTTGACGCAGCCCGGATCGAAAGTCACCGGATCGAAATGGCCGACCTGGTCGATTTGATATTTGATGTCGAGCGCTTCGCAGATCGTGTCGATGCCTTCGCGGATGCGCCCGTCCATGGCGTCGAGCACTTCCTTTTCCGGTGAGCGGATGTCGATGGTGAACATGGTGCGGCCGGCGATGATGTTGCGCGAGTTCGGATAGACCTCCATGTGGCCGACCGCGCCGACGGCGTCGGGCTGGTAGTCCATGGCGATCTCGTGCACCAGTTCGATCACCCGCGCCATGCCGAGCCCAGCATTGCGGCGCTTCGGCATCGGCGTCGAGCCGGTATGCGCCTCCTTGCCGGTCAGCGTCACCTGCAGCCATTTCAATCCCTGGCCATGGGTGACGACGCCGATGTCGATGCCCTCGTCCTCGAGGATCGGGCCCTGCTCGATATGCAGCTCGAAGAAGGCGTGGATCTTGCGCTCACCGACTTTCTCGCTGCCTTTCCAGCCGATGCGTTCGAGCTCCTCGCCGAATTTTTTGCCGTCCTTGTCGACATGTTCGTAGACGTCGGCTTGGTCGAGGACGCCGGCGAACACGCCGGATGCCATCATCGCCGGCGCAAAGCGCGCGCCTTCCTCGTTGGTCCAGTTGGTGACGACGATCGGATGTTTTGTCTTGATGCCGAGCTCGTTGAGCGAGCGTACGATCTCAAGGCCGCCAAGAACGCCGAGCACGCCGTCATACTTGCCGCCGGTCGGCTGGGTGTCGAGATGGCTGCCGACATAGACCGGCGGCAGATCGGGCTCGGTGCCCTCGCGGCGGGCAAACATCGTGCCCATCTCGTCGAGGCCCATTTCAAGTCCAGCCGCCTCGCACCAGCGCTTGAACAGCTGCCGCCCCTCGCCGTCCGCGTCGGTCAACGTCTGGCGATTGTTGCCGCCGGCAACGCCGGGGCCGATCTTCGCCATTTCCATTATCGAATCCCACAAACGGTCTGAATTGATTCGCAGATTCTCGCCCGGAGCGGCCATTTCTAAAACCTCATCGATTGCGCAGCGTCCCCCAGGGAACGCTGCCGCGCGCCCTTCAATCCACCGCCCTCAGCACTCCACGCACATGGTCGATCAATTCGTTGATCTGGCCCTTGGTGATGATCAGCGGCGGCGACAGCGCGATGATGTCGCCGGTGGTGCGGATCAGCGCGCCGCGCTCGAACGCTTTCACAAAAGCCGAGAAGGCACGCTTGGTCGGACTGCCGGGAATCGGCGCCAGCTCGATCGCACCGATCAGGCCGATGTTTCTGATGTCGATGACGTTCGGCTCGCCCTTCAGCGAATGCAGCGCGTCTTCCCAATACGGCGCCAGTTCCTGGCCGCGGGTGAGCAGGCCCTCTTCCTTATAGGTATCGAGCGTGCCCAGCGCCGCCGCACAGGCGATCGGATTGCCCGAATAGGTGTAGCCGTGGAAGAACTCGATCATATGCTCGGGGCCGGTCATGAAGGCGTCGTGGATTTCCTTCTTGACGAACACCGCGCCCATCGGGATGACGCCGTTGGAGACGCCCTTGGCGGTGGTCATGATGTCGGGCGTGACGCCGAAATAGTCGGCGGCAAACGGCGTGCCGAGACGGCCGAAGCCGGTGATGACCTCGTCGAAGATCAAAAGGATTCCGTGCTTGGTGCAAATCTCGCGCAGCCTCTCGAGATAGCCCTTCGGCGGCAGGATGACGCCGGTGGAACCCGCCACCGGCTCGACGATGACGGCCGCGATGGTCGAGGCGTCGTGCAGCGTGACGATGCGCTCCAACTCGTTGGCCAGTTCCGCGCCATGCTCGGGCACGCCCTTGGTGAACGAATTCTTCTCCGGCAGGTGGGTGTGCGGCATGTGGTCGACGCCGCCGAGCAGCGTGCCGAACATCTTGCGGTTGGTGACGATGCCGCCGACCGAGATGCCGCCGAAATTGACGCCGTGATAGCCGCGCTCGCGGCCGATCAGGCGGGTGCGCGAGCCCTCGCCTCTGGCGCGGTGATAGGCGATCGCCATCTTCAGCGCGGTCTCGACCGATTCCGATCCGGAATTGGTGAAGAACACGTGGTCCATGCCCTCCGGCGCCAGGTCGACCAAACGGTTCGCCAGTTCGAAGACGATCGGGTGACCCATCTGGAACGCCGGCGCATAGTCGAGCTCTGCGGCCTGGCTCTGGATCGCCTCGGTGATCTTCGGCCGGCAGTGGCCGGCATTGACGCACCACAGGCCGGCGGTGCCGTCTAAAACCGTGCGGCCGTCGCTCGTCGTGTAATGCATGTCCTTGGCGGACACCATCATGCGCGGCGCCTGCTTGAACTGCCGGTTTGCCGTGAACGGCATCCAGAATGCGCTGAGATCGTTCGGCGTGACTTTCAGCCGGTTGGACATGACCAAGACTTCCCCTTGTAACCTGTTTCGGTGCGGCTAACGCTTGGTCTTCCCGACACTTGGTCTCTGCTGCGTTTTCGTGCTACGCAAATTTTGACCGATTGGACAAACGTTAGCACCGCCCTGTCGGCGGTCAAGGGATTACTAGCGGAAATGCGGCAGCTGAGGCGCGCTCCACAGGCCGGAGAAAAACTGGTCCAGAGAATTGGTCCAGATGGCTCTCCAAGCCATGGTATGCCGCGGTGACGGCCGACATGGAAATTCCGGCCCCTCGCCGTACCCGCATCCAGCAGGAAAAGCGCGAGCTGATCCTGGAGGCGGCGCTCGAGGTGTTCTCGACCAGCGGCTTTCGCGGCTCGACCATCGACCAGATCGCCGAAGCCGCCGGCATGTCGAAGCCGAACCTGCTCTACTATTTCCGCCGCAAGGAGGACATCCACGAGACGCTGATGCAGCGGCTTCTCGACACCTGGCTGGCGCCGCTGCGCGAACTCGACGACATCGGCGATCCCTTGACCGAATTGCGAAGCTATATCAGGCGCAAGCTCGAAATGGCGCGCGATTTCCCCAGGGAAAGCCGCCTGTTCGCCAACGAGATCCTGCAGGGCGCGCCGCGCATCATGCCGATGCTGGAAGGCGAGCTGAAGACGCTGGTCGACGAGAAGGCCGCCGTCATCAAGGGCTGGATGCGCGCCGGCAAGATCGCGCCCACCGACCCCTGGCACCTGATCTTCTCGATCTGGGCGACGACGCAGCACTATGCCGATTTCGACGTTCAGGTCCGCGCCGTGCTCGGCCCCGACCGCGGCGGCGACGGCCGCTTCGAGGATGCTGCAAGGTTTCTCGAACAATTGTTCATCGACGGGCTGAAGCCGAAGAGCTGAAGCTTCAGCAATTGGTTTGACAGATTGAGACCGTTTGCCAGAGGCTGCGGCGGCTGCCTCCGCGAGGCGGCCACCGAACCTTCAAAGCGGCTGCGCCGCCAGCGCCAGGAAACCTCCAGTAAGCGCCACGTTGCCGACAAAGCCGTTGATGCGCGACGCGCGCTTGGGGCCCTGATGATCCCAGAAATTGTGGAACATCGGCGTGGCCACCATCAGGAACAGCACCAGGCACAGAGCCGCGGCAGCGGTCCAGACACCTGATATCACCAGCGCTCCGGAAACGATTTGCAGGACGATCCCCAACCACAGCATCAGCCGCGCCTGCGGCACGCCTCGCGTCGTCATCAGCTGGGTCAGGAAGCCTGCATTCTGGATGTTGCGCAGGCCGGCAAAGACAAAGGCGCCGCCAAGCAGCAGGCGTGCGGCAACCAGAATCTCATTCTCAAAATTCGACAACATGGTCTTGATCCCAAAGCAAAAAGAGACGCGCGGGGCGTTAAGGCCGCGCATCCAGTTTCGTCTGCTCAGGCGGCCTTGGCCGCCGCTACCGGATGAATGGCGTGGAAGGGAACGCAGAGCCGGTTCCAGGTGTTGATCATGCCGATCGCGACGGACAGCTTGACCAATTCCTCTTCCGAGAAGTGTTCAAGCGTGCGAGCATAGAGATCGTCCGGCACGCCGCTGTCGGCGATCTTCGTCACCACGTCGGTCCAGGCGAAGGCAGCACGTTCGCGCTCGGAAAACAGCGGCGATTCCTTCCAGGCGGAGACGAGATAGAGCCGCTGCTCGGTCTCGCCATCTCGGCGCGCCTCGCGGCTGTGCATCTCGACGCAGTACGAACAGCCATTGATCTGCGACGCCCGCAGCTTGATCAGATGCAGCAGGCCTTCCTCGAGCCCGCACTCGTCGACCGCCTTGTTGAGCGCCGATACCGCTTTCATGATTTCCGGCGCCGCGCCGAAGAATTGCAGCCTCTGCTTCATTCTCTTTCCCTTCACGCTTGCTTGGTTGAACTGGATTTCTGCGGTCGTTGATGACGCTCGACAAAGGCGCAGTTGGCGGCGACTGAACGGGGATCGGCATCGCTCACGTATTCCGCAACGATGTCGGACAGCCGGGACTCAGCAAGAGCGGCGCGATAGGCGCGCTCGGCCTTCAGCATCGCGACGCTGATGCCGCAGGGTTTGACATAGGCCGAGGCATCGAGCCTGGCCGGCCCGCGCTGACGGATTTCGCCGCAACGGAAGGCCGGTTCGCGTCCTTCGACGGCGAGCACGATGTCGAGCAGCGTTATGCGCTCCGCCGGCCGCGCCAGCCGGAAACCGCCCGATGGCCCGGGCACCGATTCCAGGATGCCCGACGCCGTGAGCGCGTTGAGATGCTTGAGCAGATAGCTTGGCGACAGGCCGAACGCTTCCGCCATGGCAGCACCCGGCATGGTCGACGCGCCTTCCACGCCGGCAAGCATGGCGGCGCAGTGGATGGCCGCTTCAACGCCCTCGCCCAGCTTCATTTTTCTGAATTCCAATTCATGGATATATCTTATCGTGGATAATTTTTTATCCGCAATAGGAATATCCGGGCCTACGGTTCCTTTTCAAAGGTTGCGCTGCCCCTCATTGCCCTGCCGGGCATTTCTCCCCGTATAGTGACGGGGAGAAAGACGCTATCACCGATGATTTCGCCAATTGTCGGCGGTGCAAAAAGGGCGGCGAGGTTGCGGCAATCCCCCTTCTCCCCGTCACGATACGGGGAGAAGGTGCCGGCAGGCGGATGAGGGGCAGCGCCAACCTCGACAATTCAACCGGACGAAACCGATCTGGCGCTTCGACCAAACTTACTCCGCGGCCACCTTGGCCATCGGGTTGTTTGGATGCGTCGTCCAGTTGGCGTAGACCGGCGACACCGGTCTGCCGGTGCGCTGGTCGATGACGCCGGCCGCCAGCGGCTCCATGGTGATGCAGTTCTCGACAGGGCAGACATTGACGCAGAGGTTGCAGCCGACGCATTCGGCCTCGATCACCTCGAAATGCCGCTTGCCGTCAACCATGCTGGTGATCGCCTGGTGCGAAGTGTCCTCGCAGGCGATGTGGCAGCGGCCGCATTTGATGCACGCCTCCTGGTCGATATGCGCCTTGGCGACGTAATTGAGGTTGAGATATTGCCAGTCGGTGACGTTGGGCGTGGCGCGGCCGACGATGTCGTCGAGCGAGGCATGGCCCTTCTCGTCCATCCAGTTTTCCAGGCCGGCGATCATCTCCTGCACGATCTTGAAGCCATAGGTCATCGCCGCCGTGCACACCTGCACATTGCCGGCACCGAGCGCCATGAATTCGGCAGCGTCGCGCCAGGTGGTGATGCCGCCGATACCGGAGATCGGCAAGCCGTGCGTTTCCGGATCGCGGGCGATCTCGGCGACCATGTTCATGGCGATCGGCTTCACCGCCGGGCCGCAATAGCCGCCATGCGAACCCTTGCCGTCGATGGTCGGCTCCGGTGCGAAACTGTCGAGATTGACGCCGGTGATCGAATTGATGGTGTTGATCAGCGACACCGCGTCGGTGCCGCCGGCAAGGGCGGCACGCGCCGGCTTGCGTATATCGGTGATGTTCGGCGTCAGCTTGGTGATGACAGGCATGCGGGTGTTGGCCTTGCACCAGCGCACCACCATTTCGATGTATTCCGGCACCTGGCCGACGGCGGCGCCCATGCCGCGTTCCGACATGCCGTGCGGGCAGCCGAAATTGAGCTCGATGCCGTCGGCCCCGGTCTCCTCGACCACCGGCAGGATCGCCTTCCACGCATGCTCCTCGCAAGGCACCATCAGCGAGACGACGATGGCGCGCTCGGGCCAGTCCATCTTGACCTGCTTGATCTCGCGCAGATTGGTCTGCAAGTCGCGGTCGGTGATCAGCTCGATGTTGTTCAAGCCGAGCAGGCGGCGATCGGCGCCCCAGATCGCGCCATAGCGCGGGCCGTTGACATTGACCACCGGCGGCCCCTCTTCGCCGAGCGTCTTCCAGACAACGCCGCCCCAGCCCGCCCTAAAGGCGCGGATGACATTGTAGGCCTTGTCGGTCGGCGGCGCCGAGGCCAGCCAGAACGGATTTGGTGATTTGATGCCGACGAAATTGTTTCTGATATCTGCCATGCTCATGCCCTCCCGTTCGAGGTCAGTGCCCGGTGGATCGATTCGGCCGCGTCGCGCCCCTGCGCGACTGCCGAGACGGTGAGGTCGTCGCCGCCATAGATGCAGTCGCCGCCGGCCCAGACGTTTGGCAGCGAGGTGCGGCCTTCGGCGTCGACCTTGATGCGGCCGGCTTCCAGCGCCAGCAAGGCGCCGCTGCCGTTGAGCGCAGCCGGGACAAAGCTCTGGCCGATCGCCTTGAACACCTGGTCGGCGGTGAGCGTCATTCGCTCGCCGGTGCCGACGAGTTTCTCGCCATCCATCGCCGTATATTCGAGCTCGATGCCTGAGACCTTGCCGCCTTCGGCAATGACCCGCTTCGGCTGCAGCCAGTGGCGGATGATGACGCCGTTGGCGGCGGCCAGGTCCTGCTCGAATTCCGAGGCGTTCATGTGCTCCTGGCCGCGCCGGTAGCAGATCGTCACCTCTTCGGCGCCGAGCAGCTTTGATTGCACCGCCGCGTCGATCGCCGTCATGCCGCCACCGATGACGACGACACGCCGGCCGACCGGCAGGCTGGCAAGATCGCTGGCCTGGCGAAGCTCGGCAATGAACTCCACCGCATTGGTGACGCCTTGCGCGTCCTCGCCGTCGGCGCACAACGCGTTGACGCCGCCAAGTCCCATGCCGAGGAACACTGCATCGTAATTCCTGGTCAGGTCCGACAGCTGGTAATCGCGGCCAAGCGCCTTGCCGTTCTGGATGTTGATGCCGCCGATCGAAATGACATAGTCGACCTCAGCCTGGGCAAAATTGTCGATGCTCTTGTAAGCGGCGATGCCGTATTCATTGAGACCGCCGGCTTTCGGGCGGGCCTCCAGGATGGTCACGTCGTGACCGTGGCGGGCGAGCCGATGGGCGGCGGCAAGCCCGGCCGGTCCGGCGCCGACCACGGCGACCGTCTTGCCGGTCGGAGCGGCGCGCGCATAGAACTGCTTGTTCTCAGCCATTGCGACATCGGTGGCATAACGCTGCAGGCGGCCGATCTGCACCGGCTTGCCTTCCGCCACTTCGCGCACGCAGACCTCTTCGCACAGCGTCTCGGTCGGGCAGACGCGGGCGCACATGCCGCCCAAAATGTTCTGGTCGAAAATCGTCCTGGCCGAGCCGATCGGATTGCCGGTCGAGATCTGGCGGATGAACAGCGGGATGTCGATCGAGGTCGGGCACGCGTTCATGCACGGCGCATCGTAGCAGAAATAGCAGCGATCGGACTCGACCAGCGCCTCGTGATGATCGAGCGGCGGATGCAGGTCGGAAAAATTATCGGCGTATTGCTCAGGCGAAAGCCGGCCGCCGGCAATGCCCTGCTTGAAATGACCAGTCGCCATTCCGCTTCCCCATTCCTTGTTGTTTTGCGGAAGGCTAGCACGTTTTGTTTTTTTATCAATTGGTCAATTTTCGAGGCAAGCCGCTGAAAAGCCACAACAAAAACATGATATCAATACTCATGTTTTCTATATTGGCCTTGGCTGTCGGAATTCCGTCGCGAAGATCGTCCTAGATGGATCACGCATGATCGCTGACTGGAAACCCAAGGAGCACGACAATGCCAAACTCCCCGACGTCCTTCTTCTGGTACGAGCTGATGACCACCGATCTCGACGCTGCCGAAGCGTTCTACACCGACGTGGTCGGCTGGAAGGCGCAGCCCTTCGACGGCGCGCCCGGCATGCCGCGCTATATCGTCATGAATGTCGGCGAGCGCGGCGTCGGCGGGCTGATGACGCAGCCGGACGAAGTGCGCAAGACGGGCATGCCGCCGGCCTGGGTCGGTTACATCCATACCGGGGATGTCGATGCTTCGACGAAATCGCTGAAGGAGGCCGGCGGTACGGTTCACCGCGAACCCGATGACATTCCGGGCGTCGGCCGCTTTGCCGTCGTCGCCGATCCGCAAGGCGCGGTCTTCAATTTCCTGCAGCCGATTGGCCCTGACCAGCCGCCGTTGCCGGCTACCACTCCCGGCAATATCGGCTGGCATGAACTCTACACGACCGACTGGCGCGCCGCGTTCGATTTCTATGCCGGGCAATTCGGCTGGACCAAGGGCGACGCCATGGATATGGGGCCGATGGGCACCTACCAGCTGTTTGCCGCCGGCGGCGAACCTGTCGGCGGCATGATGAACAAGCCCGAGCAGGTTCCGGTGCCGGTCTGGCAGTTCTATTTCAATGTCCCCGCAATCGACGCGGCGGCCAAGCGTGTCACCGATAATGGCGGCACGATCCTGATGGGACCGATGGAGGTTCCCGGCGGCGGCTGGATCGTGATGTGCACGGATCCACAGGGTGCTCATTTCGCGCTAACGGCGCCGGTGCGGTAGCTGGGCCGGCGTCATGCTTGTCGAAGTGGGCGATCCTTCGCGCCCCCCTCTGTCCTGCCGGACATCTCCCCCACTTGGGGGGAGATTGGCAGCTCCGGCGACGGCACTCTTCTTGCGACCTTTGTGATTGGCGAATTCAGTGATGACGGCCGATCTCCCCCCTTGTGGGGGAGATGTCCGGCAGGACAGAGGGGGGCGCTGTCCCGCCGACCCCGCGCATTTTGGATAGCCTCCACCTAGCAGCGCCCTCACCCGCGCATCCGCACGAGATTCGCGTCGAACAGCGGCGTCGGCTGCACCCGGGCGGTGTAGCGCTTGCCCAGGAGCTCGATCTCGAAACCATCGGCCTCGTCGGCGATCTCCTTCGGCACATAGCCCATCGCCACGGACGTCTTCGAATGATGTGCGTAGCCGCCTGACGTGACCCAGCCGCGCACGGCGCCGTCGAACCAGATCGGCTCGTCGCCGATGACGTCGGCGTCTGCAGCATCGACGACAAAGGCGCGCAGCCGCAGCTTGCCGCCTTGCTGGCGCTCGGCCAGTGCCGCCTGCTTGCCGATGAAATCGGTTTCTTTCCCGTAGGCGACGAAACGGTCGAGCCCGGCCTCCAGCGGACCGTAGATCGGCCGGTATTCGCGCGCCCACGAGCCGTAATTCTTCTCCAGCCGCAGCGCGTTGAGCGCACGCGCGCCGAACAGGCCGATGCCGAAGTGTTCGCCGGCCGCCATCAGGGTCTGGTACGCGGCACGCTGATATTCCGGCGCCACCCAGATCTCGTAGCCGAGATCGCCGGTGTAGCTGACGCGGCCGACCAGGCACGGCGCCATGCCGATATCCATCCTGGCCGTCGCCATGAACGGAAACGCCGCATTCGACACATCCGCCCGCGTGGCTTTTGCCAGCACGTCCCGCGCCCTCGGACCGGCAATCGACAGGCCCGTCAGTTTCGCCCCCAGCGCCTCGATATGGACCGAGCCATCTTGCGGCAGATGCGCCTCGAACCAGCGCATATGATACTGCTCGGCAATGCCGGAACCGGCGAGGAACCAGCCCTCCCCGCTGGAATTGCCGCTGCCGAGATTGGCCAGCGAAAAGTCGCCGATCAGCCTGCCGTCTTGCTTCAGCATCGGCGCCAGCGTCATGCGGCCGGGCTTTGGCAGCTTGCAGGCAAGCAGGCGGTCGAGCCAGGCCGCCGCGCCCGCGCCCGTCACCCTGTATTTGGCGAAGGACGAGATTTCCGACAGGCCGACACTTGTCCGCACCGTCCTCACCTCTTTTGCGACATGCTCGAAATCGCTCGAGCGCCGCCACGAGAACTCGTCCCTGACGCCTTCGGGCGCATACCACAACGACACTTCCAGCCCATAGGCCACGCCCCACTGCGCGCCCTTCGCCGACAAAAGGTCGTAGACTGGCGTGGTCTTGAGCGGCCGCCCGGCAGGCAGTTCCTCATTGGGGAAGCGGATGGAAAAACGCCGCGAATAATTCTCGCGCACCTTGGCGTTGGTGTAGGCCATCGTTGCCCAGTCGCCGTAGCGAGAGACGTCCATCGCCCAGATGTCGGCGCCGGGATCGCCCTCGATCATCCAGTTCGACAGCGCCAGGCCAACACCGCCGCCCTGCGAAAAGCCGGCCATGACGCCGCAGGCGACCCAGAAGCCAGGCAGGCCGCGCACCGGCCCGACCAACGGGTTGCCGTCGGGCGCGAAGGTGAAGGGGCCGTTGATGATCTGCTTGATTCCGGTGTTCTGGAAGGCCGGGAAATGCCGAAACCCGACTTCCAATGACGGCGCGATGCGGTCGATGTCGGGCTCGAGAAGCTCGTGGCCGAAATTCCACGGTGTCTGGAGCTCGGACCATGGCTTGTTGGCCTTCTCATAGGTGCCCATCAGCATGCCGCCGCGCTCCTGGCGCAGATAGAGCTCGCCGTCGAAATCGACCGCGTGGATGATCTCCGTGCCGGTCTTCTGGTTCCAGGCGGCGACCTCCGGCATGTCCTCGGTGATCAGGTACATGTGCTCCATGGCCAGCACCGGCAGTTCGAGGCCCACCATGCGGCCGACCTCGCGCGCCCACAGGCCGCCGGCGTTGACGACATGCTCGGCCACCACCTTGCCCTTGTTGGTGATGATCCGCCACAACCCGTCGGCGCGGCGCACGATATCCTCGACCTTGGTGAAGCGCTCGACCTCGGCGCCAAGTTTTCTGGCCGCCTTGGCATAGGCGTGGGTGACGCCGGACGGGTCGAGATGACCGTCCTCCTTGTTGCGCACCGCGCCGACGAACTGTTTCGGGTCGAGCAGCGGCATCAACTCGGCCGCCTCATCAGGCGAGATCTCCTCGAGGTCGATGCCGAGATAGCGGCCCTTGGCGACAACGCCGCGCAGCCAGTCGAGCCGCGCCTCGGTCGCCGCCAAAAGCACGCCACCGGTCAGATGCACGCCGGTCGCCTGGCCGGACAGCTCCTCGATCTCCTTGTAGAGCGAGATCGTGTATTTCTGCAGCTTGGCGACGTTGGGATCGCCATTGATCGTGTGCATGCCGCCGGCCGCGTGCCAGGTCGAGCCGGAAGTCAGCTCGTCGCGCTCCAGAAGCACAATGTCGGTCCAGCCGTGACGGGCGAGATGGAACAGCACGGAACAGCCGACGACGCCTCCGCCAATGACCACGACCTTAGCATGCGATTTCATGGGTTTTTCTCATTATTTCAGGGAGTTGGAGGGGTGAGATGAGGGAGGAGCCAAGTCACCCCCCTCTGGCCTACCGGCCATCTCCTCCTCAAGGTCCCCCCAAGGGGGGAGATTGGCAGTTTCAACGCCGCCGCGCTCTTTTCAACGGTGGTGATTGGCGAAGGAGAACGTGACAGCCAATCTCCCCCCTTGAGGGGGAGATGTCCGGCAGGACAGAGGGGGGTACACGAGCGCAAGCCTTCGACCATCACGGCTCGCCCTGCCCGATCGCTTCCTTGCGCCTGGCCACATACGCCTCCAGCGCTTCGCGCACCGCAATATCCATCGTCGGCTCGACATGATCTTCCAGCGCCTTCTTCCACAGCCGCGTCGCCCGCGCCGTGGTGTCTAGCCCGCCGGCCTCCTGCCAGGCCTCGTAGTTCTGCCAATTGGAGAGCATCGGCTGGTAGAAGGCGGTTGCATAGCGCTCCAGCGTGTGCGGCTCGCCGAAGAAATGGCCGCCGGTCGGCACCGCACCCAGCGCCTCGACGGCGAGTTCCGCCTCGTTGACTTCGATCGGGCGCAAAAACTCCATCATGTGCTGGATCATCTCGACATCGATGATGAACTTTTCGAACGACGCGGTCAGCCCGCCCTCCTGCCAGCCGGCTGCGTGGTAGACGAGATTGCCGTGGCCGAGCACCGCACCCCACAGCGCCATCAGCGTCTCATAGGCGCCTTGCGCGTCGGCCGCGTTGGAGGCCGAGCCCGGCGTCGTCCGGTAGGGCAGTCCATAGCGCCGCGCCAATTGCCCGGAGGCGATGTTGGCCTTGGTGTTCTCCGGCGTGCCAAAGGCCGGCGCACCGGACTTCATGTCGACATTGGAGGTGAAGGCGCCATACATGACCGGGGCGCCAGGGCGGACAAGCTGCGTCAAGACCACGCCGAACAGCGCCTCGGCGTTCTGTTGCGCCAGCGCGCCGGCAAGCGTCACCGGGCTCATCGCCCCCATCAGCGTGAACGGCGTCACCGCAACCGACTGGCCGAACTCGGCCATGGTCATCAGGCCTTCGGCCATCATTTCGTCGAAGCGGCGCGGCGAGTTGACCGAGATGATGGTGGTGACGCCGGGATCGTCGCGCATTTGGTCGAGGCTCAAGCCCCGCGAAATCGCCATCATTTCGACGCCGTCCAGCGCCCTGCCGCGGCCGATCGCCGAGACGTGAAAACTCTTGTCGGTCAGCGTCAGATTGGCGAAATAGGTGTCGAGGTGGCGTGAATTGGCCGGCAGTTCCACCGGTGCGCAGACCTGATTGCCGAGCATGTGGATGCAGTTGAAATGCTGCGCCAGCCGGGTGAGGTCGCAATAGTCGCGCAAATTGCCGGCGCGCCGGCCGCGTTCCATGTCATGCACGTTCGGCGGTCCGGCGACGAGCGTAAAATTGATCGTGTTGCCGCCGAGATGGACTGTGTGGGCCGGGTTGCGCGGCGTCAGCGTATAGCTGGACCGCGTCGTCTTCAGTGCCTCGTCGACCATGCCGCGGTCGATGCGGACAGTCATCGACGCATGATTGACCTTGGCGCCGGCCTTCTCGAATAGCGAAAGCGCCCGCGGGCTCATCACCTCGATGCCGAAATTCTCCAGAATGTGCATCGACGCCTGGTGGATCGCCTCGATCTGATCGGCCGAGAGCATCGCCATCGGCGGATAGGGATTTGTCACGCGGCGCAACGGCAGTTGCGGGATGGCGGCCGGTCCCCTGTTGCTGGTTCGCTCGGCGCCGCGCTTGCGTCTCGGTTCGGTCATGCGGCGCATCAAAGCGCCGGCACGACGATCGGGCTGTCAGAAATCCGCCACCTGCGGGCGCGATTTTAGCCAAGGCGGCATTTTGGGATTTCGTGCCGACAAAAGCGACGGAAAACGTCGGAATATCTATCCTCGCTGTGTCCCGGCCAAAGCGGCCGATCAGCCGTTAAGGAACGCTGCAAGATTCCCTTTATGATTCCAGCCTAATCCTCTTCCAATGGGTAGGTCGAGTTTTAGCAAAATTGTAGCCGTTACCGTGCTGCTGGCGCTGTCGGCCTGCGCGACGCCGCCGAGCCATATCAACAATGTCTGCGCCGTCTTCGACCAGAATGACGGCTGGTTCGACAACTGGCAGGCGGCGGCCGAACGCGCCGAACGGAAGCACGGCGTGCCGGTTCCCGTGCTGATGGCGACGGTGCGCAAGGAATCCGGCTTCAAGAGCAACGCCAGGCCGCCGCGCAAGAAACTGCTCGGCTTCATTCCCTGGAAACGTGCCTCCAGCGCCACCGGCTTCTCGCAGGCGCTTGACGGCACCTGGGCGCAATATCAGAGCGAGACCGGCAGCTGGGCGGCGCGCCGCACCAGCTTCGCCGATGCCGTCGATTTCGTCGGCTGGTATCATTCCAAGACATCAGACACGCTCGGCGTCGCCCGCAACGACACCTACAATCTCTATCTGGCCTATTATCTCGGCTGGACGGCCTATGGCCGCGGCAACCGCGGCGATGCCGGCGTGCAGCGCTATGCGCGGGCCACGGAGCAGATGGCTCGGGACTACGCCGCGCAGCTACGCCAATGCGCGCGTTGATGGCGCCACGGATCTAATCGTCCGTCAGCTTCGGCCTCTTGCCATGCGGACGCTGCGGCGGAGCGCCGGCAAAGCCCGGACCGATGCCTTGCGGCGCGTCGTCGGGCACGCCTTCATTGGCGGCATGCTCCTTGTCGAACTTGATCACCGGCTCCATTTTCGCCAGCACGTCGTCGGCAAGCCAGCACAGGCTCATATGACCGTCGCCGAGATGCTTGACCGGCGGCACCTGCGTCTCGCAAAGATTGTCCGGCACCAGCTTCTTGTAGCCGCAGCGGGTCTGGAACGGGCAGCCGGTTGGCGGGTTCATCGCCGACGGGATGTCGCCCTCCAGCACGATGTGCTTCTTGATAACGCTGGTATCGGCGATCGGGATCGCCGACAGCAGCGCCTCGGTATAGGGATGATAGGGCGGCGAAAAGATCTGGTCGGTCGTGCCCTGCTCGACGATATAGCCGAGATACATGACGACGACGCGGTCGGCGATGTAGCGCACCACCGACAGGTCGTGGCTGATGAACAGCATCGTCGTCTTGTTCTTGCGCTGGATGTCCATCAACAGTTCGGTCACCGCCGCCTGCACCGACACGTCGAGCGCCGAGACTGGCTCGTCGGCCACCACCACCTTGGCATCGCCGGCAAAAGCCCGCGCCACGCCGATGCGCTGCTTCTGGCCGCCGGAAAGCTGGCGCGGCTTGCGGGTCTCGAACGCCCGCGGCAGCTTCACCAGGTCGAGCAGTTCCAGCATGCGCTTGCGGCGATCGGCAACGGTGTTGCCGACATTGAATTTTTCCAGCGTGCGGATGATCTGCGAGCCGACCGTATGGCTGGGATTGAGCGTGTCGAACGGATTCTGGAACACCATCTGGATCGACGACACCGTCTCGACGCTGCGGTTCTCGACCCCGATCGACTGGATCTGCTGGTTGCCGAGCGTCACGCTGCCGGAGCTTGCCGTCTCCAGTCCGAGCAGCACCTTGGCCAGCGTCGACTTTCCGCAGCCGGACTCGCCGACAATGGCGACGGTCTCGGATTCGCGCGCCATGAAGGAGATCGTCTCATTGGCCTTGACGACGCGGCCCTCGCTCGAGCCGAACACCTCGCTGCCGCCGACCTTGTAGTACTTTTTGAGATCCTCGATCTTGAGCACCGGCGCGCCGGGCTCGACGCGCTCGTTGACCTTCTTGGCGCCGGGCGGCAGCGCTTCCCAGTCGATCTCGTTGAAGCGCACGCAGCGCGAAAAATGGCCTTCATGGCCGTCGACCGCGATCATCGGGATTTCTGCGGCGTTGCAGACGCCCTCGACGAAATGGTGGCAGCGGGGGCCGAAATTGCAGCCCTTCGGCCGCTCGTGCGGCAGCGGCAATTGCCCCGGGATTGAGATCAGAGGCCGCGAATTCTTGTCGGCGCCAGGCAGCGGGATCGAGCGGAACAGGCCTTGCGTGTAGGGATGGCGCATCCGGTCGAAGACGTCCTTGATCTTGCCGGTCTCCACCGCTTCGCCCGAATACATCACCGTGATGCGGTCGCAGGTTTCCAGGATCAGGCCGAGATTGTGCGACACGAAGATCATCGAGGTGCCGAACTTCTCGCCAAGTCCCTTGACCAGGTCGACGATGCCGGCTTCGACCGTCACGTCGAGCGCCGTCGTCGGCTCGTCGAGCAGCAGCAGCGCCGGCTTCGACAGCAGCGCCATGGCGATGACGATGCGCTGTTGCTGGCCACCGGAAAGCTGGTGCGGAAACGAGCGCATCATCCGCTCCGGATCGGGCAGCCTGACCGAGCGCACCATTTCCAGCGCGCGTTGATAAGCCTCTTCCTTCGACACCTTGTCGTGGATCAGCGGCACTTCCATCAGTTGCTGGCCGACCTTCATCGCCGGGTTCAGGCTGGCCATCGGCTCCTGGTAGATCATCGCGATCTTGTTGCCGCGGATGGCGCGCAGTTCCTCGTCGGACAGCTCGCCCATGTCCTTGCCCTGGAACTTTATCCGGCCGCCGACGATCTTTCCGATGTTGGAGAGGTCGCGCATGATGCCGAGCGACACGGTCGACTTGCCGCAGCCGGATTCGCCGACGATGCCCATCGCTTCGCCAGGCATGACCGTGCAGGAAAAATCCATGACGGCCGGTATCTCGCCCTTGCGGGTGAAGAAGGAGATCGACAGGTTCTCGATCTCGATGATCGGCCCATTGGTCGGCTTGGCGGGATTTCGAACTGCCTCATTCATGGGTCGCTCCAATCCTGGTTCTTTCAGCATATCGGGTCGAGAACCCGTACATCAATCTTTCATCGATTGCTCACGCAGCGAGTCGGCCAGCAGATTAAGGCCCAGCACGAACGACATCAGCGCGATCGTCGGCGGCAGCGCCGGATGGATGAAGGAGCGCAGCAGCCGGCTGGCATCCTTGATCGCGGTGCCCCAGTCCGGGCTCTCGGGCGCCAGCCCCAGGCCGAAATAGCCGAGCGTGCCGAGCAGGATCGTGGTGTAGCCGATACGCAGGCAAGCATCGACGATCAGCGGCCCGCGCGCATTGGGAAGTATCTCCCACAGCATGATGTACCAGGGCGATTCACCGCGCGTCTGCGCCGCTGCCACATAGTCGCGCGTTTTGATGTCCATGACCAGGCCGCGCACGATGCGGAACACGCCGGGGCTGGAGGCGAACACCACCGCCACGAAGATGTTGAGCTGGTTGGGATCGATATGGATGATCCTGAACGGATCGGCATCGAAGACCAGGCCGGCATAGACCCAGCCGCCAATGATCAGCGTCAGCCCCAAGAGGATGTAAAGGCGGTCGGGCCGTTTCTTGTAGCGCGTCCAGAACAGCACGCTGAAGAAGATGATCGGAAACATGAAGAACAGGCCGGCCATCGCATAGGGGATAGGTGTCTCCATGATGCCCGGCGTCACCAGGAGGTAGAACAGCAGGATCACCGGGAAGGCGAGCACCAGATTGGCGAGGAATGACAGCACCGTATCGATCCTGCCGCCATAATAGCCGGCCGGCAGACCGAGCGTGATGCCGACCATCAGCGCAAACCCGGTCGCCGCCGGCGCGATGATCAGCACGATCTGACTGCCGTAGACCATGCGGCTGAACACGTCGCGGGCAAGCTTGTCGCCGCCGAACAGGTAGACAAGTCCCGATTGCGGCTCGACCGCGCCCGGCAGCGCGTCCTTCATGATCGGGATCTGGACAAGCGGATTGAACGGCGAGACGGTCGACGCGAAGATCGCCGTGAACAGCCAGAACAGGCAGATGCCGACGCCGACGATGCCGACGCTGCTGTCGAAGAGCTGACCGTAGAGGCCAAGCCTCTTCTTGTAGGCGAAGCTCGCCCCCATCACCACGACGAGAGCGATCCAGACCGGCCAGAAACGCGCAAGCACGCCAAGCACCACATTGAAGGCGCCGATATATTCAAGCTGCATCCGCTCGATCCCCTATTGAACTCTGATACGCGGATTGAGAAACGCGTAGCCGACATCGGAAATGAGCTGCGTGATCAGGACGATGAACACCGAGACCAGGGAGCAGCCGAGCAAAAGATCGATATCGTTGTTGCCGGCCGCCTCGACCAGCGTGTAGCCAAACCCCTGGTAGCGGAACATCACCTCGACGATGACGACGCCGGTGAGCAGCCAGGGAAATTGCAGCATGATGACGGTGAATGGCGCGATCAGCGCGTTGCGCAGCGCGTGCTTGACCACGACGCTGCCGAAGGAGAGGCCCTTCAGCCGGGCGGTGCGGATATATTGCTGCGTCATCACCTCGACCATCGAGGCGCGGGTCATGCGGGCGATGTAGCCGATGCCATAGATCGCCAGCGTCATCACAGGCAAGGTGAAGTTGTAGAAGGTGATGCCCCGGCTGGCGGAAGCCGCCGAACCGTTCAGCAGGCCGAGCCATGAGGCGAAGATGACGGTGAAAATGACGCCCGAGACATATTCGGGCGTCGCCGTCGAGGCGATCGAGGCGACCGACAAGGTCCGGTCGGTTCGCGAGCCTTCGCGCATGCCGGCGAGGATGCCGATCAGCAGCGAGATCGGCACCATCACCACAAGCACCCAGAACATCAGGATTCCGGTAGCACCGAGCGCCGGGAAAAGCTTCGACGCGACCGTCGTCTTGAACTTGGTCGAGCAGCCGAAGTCACCCTGCAGCACGCCGGAGAACGTCGGCTCGACAGGATCGTTGCAGAAGGCAAAACGTCGCGTGGGTTTGCCCGTTGCCGGGTCTGTGACCGGCTGTTTGGGTACGATACCCAGCCATTGGCCATAGCGGGAGAAGAAATTCTGGCGGTAGCCATGATTGACCAGCCAGTTTTCGAGCTGCTCGGCCGAGGTGTGCATTTCAGTCTGGCTGATCGCCAGCTTTTTCAGATTGGGATCGAGATTGATCAGGAAGAACACGACCATCGTCAGGCACAGCATCGTCAATGCCATGGTGCCGAGGCGTCGAAGGATGAAAGAAAGCATGGCGGTCCCCTGCCGGCTGGTTGGGGTTGAGGCCGGCTCGGAGCCAGCTCGGCCGCAATCGGCAGAGCTGGCTGTCAAACGGACCCTCAGAATGCGATCAACCCTGTCTTATTGCACGCCCCTTTCCGAAGAGTCTGCGCTTTTTTTCTGCGCCGACCTGCGGTTGTGGGATCATGCATGGCGTGGGTGGAAGGGGCGAACCGCCCCTTCCACGATCGATCCGATCAGGCCTCCTCGTCGAGCCAGACCTTGCCGTAGTCGCGCTCGAAGGTCGGGTGCATGGCGTAGTTCTTAACGGAAGCGACCGAATGGCTGTAGAGCTTGCGCCAGTAAGGCTGGATGATGATGCCGGCATCCTGCAGGATCTGCTCGATGTCCTTCATCATTTCCTTGCGCTTGGCGGGGTCGGCAACGGCGAGCGCAGCGTTGAGCTTGGCATCCCACTCCGCATTCGCCCAGCCTGTCTCGTTCCAGGCTTCACCGGTGCGATAGCCGATCGCCAGAACCTGGACGCCGAGCGGCCGCATGTTCCAGTTGGTCATCGACAGCGGGTATTTGGTCCAGTCGTTCCAGAAGGTCGAGCCCGGCAGCACCGTACGCTTGACCTTGATGCCGGCGTCGCGCATCTGCGCGGCGATCGCATCGCCGGTGTTCTTGTGCCAGTCTTCGTCGACCGTGATCAGCTCGTGCTCGAAGTCGGCCTGGCCGGCTTCAGCCATCAGCGCCTTAGCCTTGGCCGGATCGCGGGCAATCTTCGCCAGCTCGAAGTATTCCGGATGGATCGGCGAGACATGGTGGTTTTCGGCAACTGTGCCGGCATTGCCGTAGCCGAGCTGCAGGACGACAGCGTTGTCGACCGCAAGCTGCAGCGCGTTGCGAACCTTCTGATCGTCATACGGCTTGTTGGTCACATTGGTGCGGCAGACGATCGTCGAAGCGGTGACCACCTCGGACTTGACCAGGTCGACACCGTCGAGGATCGACACATAGTCGGCCGACGTCTCGAAATTGGTATGGACTTCGCCGGCTTCGAAAGCGCTGACCATCGCCGCCGGATCGGTGCCATAGTCGATGAACTCGACGCCGTCGAGAAACACCTCACCGTCCCACCACTTGTTGTCTTCGCGGCGTTTGTAGACGACCTTCTGGCCGACATCGTAGGAGACCAGTTCAAATGGGCCGGTGCCGATCGGGCAGGCTTTGAAATCGCCGCCCTTTTCGTCGAAGGTCTTGTGGACGACGAGACCGGGATAGTCGCACACGTTGGGGATGAGCGCGATATCCGGCGAGCTGAGCGTCAGCTTGACCGTGTGTTCGTCGACCTTGGTGACGGCGCTCTCATCCAGCTTGTCGTCCTTGACCAGCGAGCCGAGACGACCGGGCATGGAATTGCCTTCGGCCTTCTTGTCGGCCCAACGCTTGAAGTTGAAGATGACATCGTCGGCGGTGAACGGATCGCCGTTGTTCCAGGTGACGCCCTTGCGCACATGCAGCGTGTATTCGGTGGCGTCGTCGTTGACGTCCCAGCTCTCGAGCAGGTAGGGGCGGAACGTGTATTCGTTCGTGTACTTGACCAGCGGCTCGAGCGCCTGGCGCTCGGCATTGGCGATTTCCGACCAGTCGGCCTTGCGCGGATCCTTCGGATCCTTGATCCACATAGCGACCTTCAGTATGCCGCCTTTCTTGCCCTGCGCGTCCTGCGCTCTCGCCGGCGTCGGGTCGGCGAGGCCGAGCATGCCATAGGCCATCGCCGTGGACGCGCCGAAGACGCTGGCCAAAGCGAGAAACTCGCGGCGATCGACACGTCCGGCCCTGGCTTCCTGGGCCATCGCATGGATGTGATCCGGAACGCGGTCGCCATTACTCTTGTAGATTGTCATCGAGAACTCCCATTGTTGGCTTTCTGCCTTTTACCATTCCGCATCCGGGCCGTGATGTCAAAAACGGCACCGGATTGGGAACATGCCAAGGAATGTGCAACTTTGGAAGGGAAGCAGTTCGCGTGATAACGACAGTCTTGGCGCAAAATTGCTATTGCCCGGCAGATTTCGTTCGAATCTCCGGCATCGATCAAACTGAGACATTCACTACCGCGCCGCACGTCCCGTCGGGCGCGCAACGGACGCTGTAGCGGTTTGATTTTGCGCCGAAATCGATTTCGATTCTCGCGGTCATGCGCGAAGCTTTGCACCGCGCCGGCCGATCGCGGATGAGTGCCAGAACGGCGACGAGGGCTGTCGGACTGCCGGCCACGCAGGCCGGCTTCAGTACTCGCGTTCGTAGAAAATGCCACCCTTGGCTTCGCCGGCATCGGTGGCTTCGCCGCGCAATTTGACGCCGCGGCCGACGTCGAGATCGATCGCCGCCTTGCCCGAACCCGGCTTGTCGCCCTTCTGGATCGTCACATAGGTGCGGTCGTTGAGATATTTGCCGGCCGAGACCGCGGTGCCGCCCTCCTCGTCGGTGACGACGTCGAGATCGTCGACGCCGATGGCGCTGCGCAGGTTCTGGAGCAGTGAGGTCGAGCCGCCGATGCCGGCCAGTTGCGCGGCGGCTTCGGCAAGCTGGGCGATCTGCAGCGGCGACAGGTTCGACATCGAGCGGCCGAAAATCAGTTGCGCCAGGACCTCGTCCTCTGGCAATGCCGGCACCGACGAGAAGTTGAATTTCGGATTGGTCGCCTCGCCCGACACCACGATGGTGACGGTGGTGCTGCTCGTCGTCGATGTCGCCGTGAGATTGAGATATGGCACCAGCGACCCCGAAAAGCCGACCGTGCCTTCGGTGAAGGTCAGCCGCTTGGCCAGGATCGACAGCCGACCGCGCTGCAAGTCAAAGGTGCCGACCGCTTGCGGCGACGATGCCGGGCCGGTCAGCCGCAGCGAACCGCCAAGCTCGGCATCGACGCCCCTGCCCTGGATGAAGATCTGGCTGGGCGCGTTGACCGTGACATCGAGGTTGAGGCCGCCACCACCGCTGCTGCTGCTCGCCGTCGCCGGACGCAACGCCTTGTCTTGCGCGCGCACGGCGGCCGGTGCGTTCTTGTGCCTGATGTTGAGCGCCGCCAGCGAGCCCGGCAACTTTTCGGGAACGGTGATGACGGTCTTGGCCAGGTTGATCGTACCCGAGATCAACGGCGCCGATGCGAGTGGCCCCTTGATGGTCAGGTCGCCGCCGAGATTGGCGGTGACCACCCTGCCGTCGGTGTAGCGACCGTCGACGAGCTTGACCGACAGGTCGGCCGGAAAGCCTTGCGCCGGATTGATGCCGACCGTGCCGCTGGCCGACAGGCTGCCGCGCGTCGACAAATTGCCGGTCAGGCGGTTGATCCTGGCGACGCCATCGCCGATCGCCACATCGGCGGTGATGTCGTTGATTGCAAGTCCCGAGCGTGCATCGATCAGGCGGGCACCTGACGTGCGGACCGTGCCTGTGATCACCGGCGCCGTCGCCGGGCCGCGCACCTTCAGATTGACGTCGGCAGTGCCGCTCAACGACAGGCCTTGTGCGGCCAGTGTCCGGGTCAGGAAGGCGAACGGCACCTTGCCGGAAAAGTCGAGATCAAGCGTCGGCGTGCCTGATGTCGTCATCGTGCCGCCGCCCTTGAGGCCGAGACCGGCGGCATCGCTCATGTTGGCCTCGAAGGTCAGTCGGTTGCCGGAAAACGTGCCGGAGGACGAAACACCCATGCCGCCGAAACCGGCGCCGCGGGTCTGCGACGTCTGGACGCCTGCGGCGTCGACCTTGAAGGCGACGGCCGGATTGGCCGGCGCGCCCGTCACCTTCACCGTGCCCGAGATCGTGCCGGCGGCATCGAGGCCGGGCGAGAAACTGTTGGCGAGCGACATCGGCACCCGCGCCAGCGTCGCGTTGAGATTGAGCGCCTCCCCGACCTTGCCCGAAACCGTCGCCGTGCCGCCGCCGAGGTTGAGTGCGAGCCTGTCCAGGCTGGTGGTGCCGTTGGCGGTGGTGATGGTCGAGGTCTGGGCGATCGCCGCCTTGATGCCGCGCATCGTCGCCTGGCCGGAGGCGAGCTCAACCGTCGTCGTGCCATTGGCGACCCTGACGCGGCCGGCCGCCTTGGCCGGAATGTCCTTGACGGTGGCGCCGCCGGAAAAGCCGGTCCAGTCGCCGTCACGGGTGAGATCGACATCGATGCCGCGAATGACGGTGTCGCCGGAGGTGACGCTGTCGGCCCGGATTTTTCCGGAGATCACCGGTGCCGCGAGATAGTTGCCGATCGATGCATCGATGGTCACCGTCTTCGCCGAAACATCACCGCGTGTAATCGACGCCGTCGAAGCCTTGACGGTGACGCCAGGCGCATTGCCGGTCTTCGAGAACACGATCGTGCCGCGCACGTCGCCTTCCGCCTTTTCCAGCGCAAGCGCTGCCAGCGGTCCGATGTCAGGTAGGTCGAGCGCCACGGTGCCTTCAGGCACGAACGCCTCGTCAAGCGCCAGGTCGCCTGATATCCGGTTCTTGCCGAGCGACAGCAAAAGCCCGTCGATGGCGCGCTTGCCGTTTGACGTCGCCAGCACGGCGCTGCCTTGCAGGGGCTGGCCCGCGACGTTTCCGGTCAGTTGGACATTGGCCGCCGGGTTGGCGGCATCGGCCTTGCCGGTGGCGGTGAGGCTCAACCCGGTGATCTCGCGTTCGGCAACCGAAAGCCGCTCGCTGTTGACCGTCAGCGACAGGTCGGGCGCGGTGCTGGCGCCTTGCGCGTTCAGCGCAAAGGTGATGGCGCCGTTGGCGTCCCCTGACAGAAGCGAGATGTCGGCCAGCGCGCCTTTGATGTCGACGGTGAGCTTGTTGTCGGCAAGGCTGGCCTGCCCGTCGGCGGTCAGCGCGCCGGATACCAGCCTGATCGCATCGGCGGTGACATTGCCATTGGCGTCGCGCTTCAGCGCGGCACTGAGTTCCGTCCGCTGCGCGAGCACGCCGCGCGCTGCCGCCGGCAGCGCCGCGGAAACGGCATCGGTCTTAAGGTTGAGGTCGATGGCGCCGTCGGCCAGCGAGATCCTTCCATTGAAGCCGCTGTTCAGCGCGTCGCTCGTCACCGACCCGCTGTCGATGACGATGGTATCGGTAGCGAGATCGCCGGCGACCTTGGCAGTAATCTTTCCGGCGAGCAGCGGCGCGATGGTCGGATTGTCCAGGCCGATTTTGCCCGTCACCGTACCGGAGATCGGCCCTGTTCGGCCCTTCAGATCGAAGGCGTCGGAATGGAGCGCAAGCGCGATGCCTTCGGCCTTGGCGAGGTTGGTGGCGACCGACGGCAGTGTCGCGGAGATATTCAGCGTCGATTGCGTGCCCTGCCCCGCGACCTCCACCGAAAGCGCCTGCAGCTCGAGCTTGATCGGGCTCTCGGTGCTGCCGAGCGTCAGCGGCAGGCTCGGGCCGGTCGAGGCCAGGTCGAGCGAAAAATCGCTGGCGCCGTTCGGATTGATGGTGCCGGCAGCCTTGCCGGAAATCTTGTCCCCGGCAAGCGTCGCGTTGTCGATGGCGACGCCGCCGGCGGAGGAGAAGCTGCCTGCCGCATCGAGGTTGAGCTGCCCAAGCCCCGCCTGGCGGGTCTGGCTGGTCTCGGCGTCGTTGAGCTGCGCATCGAAACGAATGTCAGGGGCTGCCGACGGTCCCGTCACTTGCGCCGTTCCACCGAGCGTGCCTACGGCGTCGAGGCCGGGTGAAAAATCATTGGCCAGGGCGGCCGGCAGCCGGGAAAACTCTGCCGCAAGGTCGAGCGTCTGGCCGGCGGTGCCGGATACGGTCACCGATCCGCCGCCGACATCGAGCATCAGCTTCTCGATGCTGGCGTTGCCATTGGCGATGCTCAGGGTCGACGGCTGCGCGATCGCCGCCTTGATGCCGCGAATGGTCGCTTCGCCGGAAGCGATTTCGACGCTTGTCGTGCCGTCCGCGATCCTCACCCTGCCTTCGGCCCTGGCCGGAATTCCGGCAACGGTGGCGCCGCCGGAAAACCCGGTCCAGTCGCCGTCGCGCTTCAAATCGACATCGATGCCGCTGATCACGGTGCCGCCGGAGGTGACGCTGTCGGCACGGATTTTACCGGAGATCGCCGGTGCGGCGACATAGTTGGCAATCAGCGCATCGATGGTGACCGTCTTTGCCGAAAGATCGCCGCGCGAAATTGAATCTGTGGTCGCCTTGATGGCGACATGAGGCGCATTGCCGGTCTTCGAGAAGACGATCGTGCCACGCACGTCGCCGTCAGCTTTTTCCAGCGCCAGGGCTGCGAGCGGACTGATATCGGGTAGATCCAGCGCAACCGTGCCGAGCGGCAGGAATCGATCGTCGAGAGCAAGGTCGCCGGAAACTTTGTTGTCGCCCAGTGACAGGCTTAGTCCGTTTATGGACCGCTTTCCCTGGCGCGTTACCAGCGACGCCTTGAAATCGAGTGGCTCGTCATTGACGGATCCGGTGAGCGAGATATCGGCCGCCGGGCTGGCGATGTCGCCCTTCCCCGTCGCGGTGAGCTTTAGCCCGGTGATTTCTCGCGCCGCCACCGAAAGCCGGTCGCTGTTGACCGTCAGCGACAGGTCGGGCGCGGTGTTGGCGCCTTGCGCGTTCAGCGCGAAGGTGATGGCGCCCTTGGCATCCCCGGACAGAAGCGAGATGTCGGCGAGCGCGCCCTTGACGTCGGCGCTGACCTTGTTGTCGGCGAGGCTGGCCTGCCCGTCGGCGCTGAATGCACCTGATACCAGCCTGATGGCGTTGGCGATAACATTGCCGTTGGCGTCGCGCTTCAGTGCCGCGCTGAGCTGCGTCCGCTCGGCGAGCACGCCGCGCACTGCCGCCGGCAGTGCCGCGGAAGCCGCAACCGCCCTGAGGTTGAGATCGATGGCGCCATCGGCCAGGGAGACCCTTCCATTAAAGCCGCTGTCCAGTACCTCGCTCGTTACCGAGCCGCTGTCGATGACGATGGTATCGGTAGCGAGATCGCCGGCGACCTTGGCAGTAATCTTTCCGGCGAGCAGCGGCGCGATGGTCGGATTGTCCAGGCCGATTTTGCCCGTCACCGTACCGGAGATCGGCCCTGTTCGGCCCTTCAGATCGAAGGCGTCGGAATGGAGCGCAAGCGCGATGCCTTCGGCCTTGGCGAGGTTGGTGGCGACCGACGGCAGTGTCGCGGAGATATTCAGCGTCGATTGCGTGCCCTGCCCCGCGACCTCCACCGAAAGCGCCTGCAGCTCGAGCTTGATCGGGCTCTCGGTGCTGCCGAGCGTCAGCGGCAGGCTCGGGCCGGTCGAGGCCAGGTCGAGCGAAAAATCGCTGGCGCCGTTCGGATTGATGGTGCCGGCAGCCTTGCCGGAAATCTTGTCCCCGGCAAGCGTCGCGTTGTCGATGGCGACGCCGCCGGCGGAGGAGAAGCTGCCTGCCGCATCGAGGTTGAGCTGCCCAAGCCCCGCCTGGCGGGTCTGGCTGGTCTCGGCGTCGTTGAGCTGCGCATCGAAACGAATGTCAGGGGCTGCCGACGGTCCCGTCACTTGCGCCGTTCCACCGAGCGTGCCTACGGCGTCGAGGCCGGGTGAAAAATCATTGGCCAGGGCGGCCGGCAGCCGGGAAAACTCTGCCGCAAGGTCGAGCGTCTGGCCGGCGGTGCCGGATACGGTCACCGATCCGCCGCCGACATCGAGCATCAGCTTCTCGATGCTGGCGTTGCCATTGGCGATGCTCAGGGTCGACGGCTGCGCGATCGCCGCCTTGATGCCGCGAATGGTCGCTTCGCCGGAAGCGATTTCGACGCTTGTCGTGCCGTCGGCGATCTTCACCCTGCCTTCGGCCCTGGCCGGAATGCCGGCGACGGTGGCGCCGCCGGAAAACCCGGTCCAGTCGCCGTCGCGCTTCAAATCGACACCGATGCCGCTGATCACGGTGGCGCCTGATGTGACCGTGTCGGCCTTGATCGTGCCGGAGATCGCCGGCGCCTTGAGAAAGTTGGCGACCAGCGCCTTGACGGCGATGGTCTTCGCCGCCAGATCGCCGCGGGAAATAGACCCGCTCGTCATATCGATGACTACCGTCGGCGCGCCACCATCATTCGAGAGGCGGATGCTGCCCTGCACGTCGCCGGCCGCCGTCTGCCCGGCAAGCGCGGCCAGCGGGCCGATATCGGGCGCTTCGAGGGTCAGCGTGCCGAGCGGCAGCAAGCTGTCGTCGAGCACGAGATCGCCCGAGACCTTGTTGTCGGCCAGCGACAGGCTAAGCCCGTTGAGGGAACGCGTTCCGTCACGCGTCACCAAAGATGCCCTGAGATCGAGCGGCTGGTCGTCGACGGACCCTGTCAGTGCGACATCGGCAGCGGGATTGACGATGTCGGCCTTGCCCGTCGCTGTCAGCTTGATCGTCTTGACCGTCCGGCCCGACGCGGTCAGGCTGTCGCTGTCGGCCGAGACCGAGAAATCCGGCGCCGAGCGCGCGCCGCTCGCCGTCAGCGCGAAATTGACGGCCCCGCCGACCGGTACGCCAACCATCGGCGACAGCACCGAGACATCGCCGAGCGTGCCCCTGATGTCGGCCTGGATGTCGGTGCCCGTCGCGCTGGCGGTGCCGCTGGCGCTGAGCGAGCCCGAATTGAGTTGCAGCGCATTGGCGGCAAACAAGCCTTGCGGGTCGCGGGTCGCGGTCGCCGAGAATGTCACACGCTCGCCGAGAACCGGGCGGATCTGCGGCGGCAGCGCAGTCGAGACGGCATCGGCATTCATCTTGAGCGTCATCGCCAGATCGGCCAGCGTCACCTTGGATGTCACCGAGGCATTGAGCGCATCGCTGCGCAGCGTGCCTTGATCGACGACGATCTCGTCCTTGCTGACCGACCCGGCGAGGTCGGCGGTGACCCTGCCGGTCACCAGCGGCGCCAGCGTCGCCACGTCGGTGTTCAGGCCGCCGGCGATAAGCTTGATGGTGACCGGTCCGCTGCGGTCCTGGATGTCAAAGCCGTCGGAATGGATTTCGGCCACCAGATCGTCCACCCGCGTGCCGCCCGCCACCACCGAGACCAGGGACGCGCCGATGTCGATTATCGGCGCCTTGCCGCCGCCGAACGCGCGAGCCGTGGCGCCGGTGATCGCGACCGTCACCGGCTGCGCCGCGGCGCCGAGGCTGAGCACGATTGGTGGACCCTTGGCGGCGAGTTCCACCGAAAGGTCGCTGGCGCCGTTGGGGTCGATGATGCCCGCGGCGGTGCCATGCACGGCATCGCTGTCGATGCTGGCGCGCTCGACCTCGACGCCGCCCGTCACGATCGCGGTTCCGGCGAGGTCGAAGCTGGTCTTGCCGGCAAACAAGGATTTCAGATTGTCGGGCAAGAAGCGCTGGAAGTCGCCGTCGCCCTTGGCCTCGACATAGTTGCCCTTGTCGGTGAGCTGGTGGCGACCTGTGAGCTGGGTGACGATCTGGCCGTCGACGACGAAGGTACCGATGCCGCTCCAATTGGCGACCGGCCCGGTGCCGGTGACGACGATGTTGACCGGCGGCGCATCCGGCAATTTGAGCAGATTGGCGATGATGCCGCCGGCCGGCTCCGACGCCTTCAGATCGAGGTCCAGCTTGTTGTCGGCGGGCGCGAAATGGATGTTGGCGTCGAGCTTGCCTTGCTTGCCGTCGCGGCGGGTGATGTTGAGGCTGGTTGCGAGCGCCAATGGCGCCGCATCGGCCTTGAACGATCCCTTGGCGGCGAGCTCGGCGATACCGCTGCCGACCAGCGCCTGCCCGAGCGCGATTTCCGGCAGGTCGATCTGCTTGATGTCGAGCGACACCGGCAGCGTGGTGGCGCCACCTTGGCTCGGCTGCGTGCCGGCCGCCGGCAGCCGCGCCAGTTCGATGCGATCGGCGCCGATGCGGCCGGCGCTGAAGTTTTTCGACAGAAGCGCCAGCGGCGACCAGTCGACGGCCACCTTGCGCGCCACCAGCCAGGCGCCCTGGCGATCCTCCAGCACCACATGGTCGACCGTCAGCGCGCCGGACCAGATGCCGTCGATGCCGCTGACCGTGACCTTCTGGTCATCGGTCGACGCCACGGTCGAGATGATGCCGGCGAGATTGGCGCGGCCGCGCTCGGTCTTGGTCAGCACGACGAGCGCACCGACCACCGCCGCCACCAGGACGAGCAGCGTGTAAAGGGCAATGCGAAGGATGCGCTTGAACATTGTCATCAAAACGCCTGGCCGATACCGGCATAGATGCCGAAATCCGGGTCGTCGGGATCCGGGTTGAGCGGCACCGCCGCATCGATGCGCAACGGTCCGAACGGCGTAATATAGCGCAAGCCGACGCCGGCGCCGACCTTCATGCCGGAAAAATCCGGGAATTGATCGGTCGAGACGGTGCCGGCATCGACGAACGGCACGACGCCGATCGTGTCGTTGATGGCGATGCGCATCTCGAACGAGGTCTCGAAGAAGGACAGCCCGCCGATCGGCTCTCCGTCGGCGTCCTTCGGACCGATGCCCTGATAGGCATAACCGCGGACCGAGCCGCCGCCGCCGGAATAGAAGCGCCGGTCGGCCGGAACATCCTGAAGGCCGGCGCCGATGATCGAGCCGATGACGACGCGTTCGGCCAGGACGAACTTCGAGGCCGCGTCGAGCGACTGATAGGCCGATCCTTCGCCCCTAAGCTTGACGAAGGCGGCACCGTTCAAAATGTCGTAGCTCGGCTCGGCATAGGCCAGCGCCCTGAATCCGGTCGTCGGGTTGAGCCGGTTGTCGCGGTTGTCGTAGACATAGCGCAGCGGAATGCTGGCGATCAGAAAAGTGTGCTTGCCGAAGGAATCGGTGATCTTCGAATAGTCGAGCGCGACTTCCGCCGAAACCGTCTGCTGCCGGTCGAGGTCATACGACAGGCCGGTGTTGCCCTTGACCGAGAAACGGTCGTAGGCGTCGGGATGCTCCAGCACGGTGTTGGCGCCGGCGAAGAATTTAGACGCCGGCCCGACCACGCCCGGCTTTTCGAACATGATGCCGGCATTGTAGTTGAGCTCGGTCAGTTCGTTGCTGCCGATGCCGCTGATTTCACCCTCGATGCGCAGTTTTTCGGCGCGGCCGAACAGATTGCGGTGACCCCAATAGCCTTCGAGGCCGAGCCCCTCGGTGTTGGAGAAGGTGCCGCCAAGGCCGAAATAGCGCGGCTTGCGCTCGCTCACTTCGACGCCGATCGGGATGTTGCCATCGGCGTCGAGACCGTCGGCCTCCTTCAGCGTCACGCTGTTGAAGACTTCCAGCCCGAGCAGCCGGTCGCGCGCCTCGTCGACCTCTTCCGGCGAATATTGGCGGCCGCGCTTCAGGCCGGTCATGTATTCGGTGAAATCGCGGTCGACCTTTTCGGTGCCTTCGACCGTGGTGTCGCCATAGCCGGCAACCGGCCCGGCGGCCACGGTCAGCGCCACGTCGAGCGTCGAGGTGGCGTGATCGGCAACGATCTCGCGGGCGGTCACCTTGGCCAGCGGCCTGCCGTCCTCCTTGAGCGCCCGCACGATCGACGCCTCGGCCTTGAGCACGGCACCGGAACCGGCATCGCCGCCGGCGATCAGGCCGAAATCGGCGCCCGACAGCCCCGCCGCATCGCCCTCCAGCCTGATGTCGCCAAGCGTGAACTTCGGCCCGGCCGCAATGTTGATCACCACCGGAATCGGCTGCGGACCCGAGAATTCGGCGTCCGGCGGCAAATCGTCGAGCGGCTTGCCTTCGATGGTAATGGTGACGACGCCCTCGTAGCGGGCGTCCGCATAAAGGGCGGCGACAAGCTGATCGCGGTCGGCACGCGCCTTGGCCAGCAGGCCGAGCGAACCGGAGACCGGACGTTCTTCGTCGTCCTTCAGCGCCGAGGCGTTTTCGAGCTTTTCGGCGAGATCCTCGTCGGCGTCGGGCGCCTCGATGGTCACCGCATAGCGCAGCGGATCGACGATGTCGGCATCTTCATCCTCCGACGATCCCCACAGCTTGATGCCGAAGATCTCGAAAGCGGCCGCATTTCCGCTCGCGCCAATCAGTGCAGTCGAGCATAGCAAGGCGGAAAGCAAGGCGAGCGAAAACACGCGCCGTGGCGCGGTTCCTCCCGACATCTGCCTTTCATACGCCGACATTACAACTCTACACTAACGGCCAAAGCTAAAATTGGAATGAAGTTCTGAATTGCTCGTAAACGGGCCACAATCCAAATGCCACAATCCAACTGTCTGAAATGGACAGGGCTTGGAATTCACACCTTCTGCGTCGCCGCAAGAAAGCGTGATCCCTGTCCTGTGGAGGTACTACCGGTCATCGGCCGGAAAGGAAACCGTTGGCAGGCGGGAACCTGCCGCGTCCTTGTGTTGACAAGCTGGACCGAAGCTTGAACATGTCTGGGCGTAACGTGGACGTAACGTAAGCAGTGTCCGGAGGGGTGTCATGGCAATGCGCGCGGCTCGTGGTCTGTCGATTCTTTTTCTTCTCTTTTTCGCTTGGGGCAGTGTCGCGGAAGCGGCCGAAGCGCGCCGGGTGGTGACATCGGACAATTCCGATTATTTCGGCTTCGATCTCAGATCCGACCAGAACGTCAGCCTCGATCAGTGCACGACGACATGTCTCGGCGATCCCGCCTGCCGCGCCTTCACCTACAACCCCAAGGCCAAATGGTGTTTTCTCAAATCCGATTATAACACGCTGAAGCCCTTCAAGGGCGCCGTCGCCGGCAAGGTCGTCAACGTCGAAGGCGACCCCGACATCGGCGCGCCGCCGGCGCTCGCCTTCTTCCCCGCCTGGATGGCCGACCAGGCCCAGCAATACCGCAACAGGCTCACCGGCCCGGCCTACACCAAGCCCACCGAAGGACTGACGGCGCTGCGGGAGGCGGCAAGGCAAGCGTCGCAGACCGGCGACCACCGCTTGGCCGTTCAAAAATACGAGGCTTTGGTTTCGGTATTGCCCGACGATGGCCAACTCTGGCTTGAACTGGCGCGGGAAACACTTGCCGTGCAGCCGACCGCCAACAGCGCCGAGGCGTCGACCCTGCCGGCGAACGCCACCTCCGCCGGCTTCAACGCCTACAAATTGCTGCGCACCACAAAAACCCGTGCCGAAGCGCTGGCACTGCTTGGCGACGGGCTCGATCGCCGCGACCTCGCTCGGCCGGCGCTGCAGGCCTACGAAGCGAGCCTCGCGCTGGTCAGTTCGCCCTGGGTCACGGCCGCCTATCAGGACCTCAAGGCGCGCAAGGGATTCCGCGTCGTCGATCATACGGTCGACGCCGACACCAGCGCGCCACGCATCTGCGCGCAGTTTTCCGAAGACCTGGTCAAGACCGGCGTCGACTACGCGCAATTCGTCACCGTCGACAACGCCGCCCCCAAGGGCGTCGAGGCCAAGGACAAGCAGATCTGCGTCGAGGGGCTCGAGCACGGCCAGCATTACGACGTGACCTTCCGTCCCGGCCTGCCGGCCGCCATCGGCGAGGTGATCTCCACCCCGGTGGTGCTGTCGATCTATGTGCAGGACCGCGCCCCGTCCGCCCGTTTCACCGGCGACAGCTTCGTGCTGCCGGCCGGCGCGCGCCGCGGCATCCCGGTCGTCACCGTCAACATGAGCGCCGCCGAAATGAAGCTTTTTCGCATCGGCGATCGCTCGCTGACCCAGCTTCTGTCCGGCTACCAGTTCCTGCGCCAGCTTGACGGCTACGACATCTCCAACATTTCCGATCAGATGGGCGAGCCGGTTTGGCAGGGCCAACTCGACATCGCCAACGACCTGAACAAGGAAGTCACCACCTCCTTCCCGGTCGACGAGGCGCTGCCGCAACGCAAGCCCGGCGTCTATGTGCTGACCGCGCAACCGGTCGACGAGAACGACGACGACTATGATTCGCGCGCCACGCAATGGTTCGTCGTCTCCGATATCGGCCTGTCGACCTATACCGGGCAGGACGGGCTGAACGTCTTTGCCCGTTCGCTCGCAACCGCCAAGCCGATATCAGGTGCTGAACTGACGCTGCTGGCCAGGAACAACGAGATCCTCGGCACCGCGACCACGGACGCGGAAGGCCGCGCCGTCTTCAACCCTGGACTGACGCGCGGTGACGGCGGCATGGTGCCGGCCGTGCTGACAGCCAAGCAGGGTGACAGCGACTTCGTCTTCCTCGACATGGGCCGCGCCGGCTTCGATCTTTCCGATCGCGGCGTCACCGGGCGTCCGGCGCCGGGCGCGCTCGACGTCTATGCCTGGACCGAACGCGGCATCTACCGCGCCGGCGAGGACGTCCATGTCGCAGCACTTGCCCGCGACAGCGCCGCCAAGGCGGTCGAAAACCTGCCGCTGACCTTCATCTTCACCCGTCCCGACGGCGTCGAGAACCGCCGCATCGTCAGCGACGGCGCATCGGCCGGCGGCCATGCCGTCGACCTGCCGCTCGAACCCAACGCCATGCGCGGCACCTGGACGGTGGCGATCCACACCGACCCCAAGCAGGCGGCGGTCGCCAGCCAGATGTTTTTGGTCGAGGATTTCGTGCCGGATCGCATCGAGTTCGACCTGTCCTCCGACAAGCAGGAGATCGCGCAGGGCGAAACCGCCTACGTTACCGTCGACGGCCGCTTCCTTTATGGCGCGCCGGCCGCCGGGCTGGCGCTCGAAGGCGAACTGACGCTGTCGACCACCCGCGCCTGGGACCGCTTCAAGGGCTATTCCTTCGGCCTCGCCGACGAGCAGTCGGCAGAACCGTCAGTCACCCCGTTCACCGGCCTGCCGGTGGTCGGCGACGACGGCAAGGCGACCTTCCCGGTTTCCGTCGACCAGTTGCCCTCGACCACCAGGCTGGTCGACGCCAAGGTTACGGTCAGGATGCGCGAGACCGGCGGCCGCGCCGTCGAACGCTCGCTCAACATCGCCATCCGGCCGCAGGGCCAGATGATCGGCATCCGCCCGGATTTCGACGGTGACGAGGTGCCGCAAGGCGGCACGGCGAAGTTCGGCCTGATTGCCGTCGACCCCGACGGCAAGCGCGAGGCGCTGCAGGGCGCGCAATGGTCGCTGGTCAAGGTCGAACGCAATTACCAATGGTACCGCTCCAGCAATTCCTGGAATTATGAGCCGGTGACCTTCACCAAGTCGGTGGCCAGCGGCCAGGTCGACATGACCGCCGACGGCGAGGCCACCGTCTCGCTGCCGGTCGACTGGGGCCGCTACCGGCTCGAGATCGAGACGTCTGACCCGGAGGGCCCGGCGACCAGCTACGAGTTCGACGCCGGCTGGTATGTCAGCTCCACCACCACCGAAACGCCCGACGGCCTCGAAATCGCCCTCGACAAGGACAGCTATGCGGCCGGCGAAGTGGCCAAGCTCAAAGTGTCGCCGCATTTTGCCGGCGAGCTGCTCGTCACCATCGGCGCCGACAAGCTCTTGAAGACCGTCACCGCCAGCGTGCCGGCCGGCGGCAGCACCATCGACATCCCGGTCGGCGACGACTGGGGCGCCGGCGCCTATGTCACGGCAACGCTGTTCAGGCCGGGTGATGCGCAGGAAACCCGCATGCCGGCGCGCGCCATCGGCGTCAAATGGCTGAAGGTCGATCCGGGCTCGAAAAAACTCGCCGTCAGCCTGACGCCGCCGGACAAGACCATGCCGCGCCAGCAGCTGTCGATCCCGGTTTCGGTGGCCGGCGTGCAGCCGGGCGCCAACGCCTATGTCATGGTCGCGGCCGTCGACGTCGGCATCCTCAACCTGACCAACTACAAGGTGCCGGATCCGGAGACCTGGTTCTTCGGCCAGCGCATGCTCGGCCTTGAAGTACGCGACCTCTACGGCCGCCTGATCGACGGCTCGCTGGGCACGATCGGCAAGCTGCGCAGTGGCGGCGACGGCGCCAACATCCAGTCGCAAGGCAGCCCGCCGACCGAAAAGCTGGTCGCCTTCTTCTCGGGTCCGGTCCAGCTCGACGCCGACGGCAAGGCGCGGGTCGACTTCGACATCCCACAGTTCAACGGCACCGTGCGCGTCATGGCCGTTGCCTGGACCGAGGACCGGGTCGGCCACGCCCAGTCCGACGTGATCGTGCGCGATCCGGTGGTGATCACAGCCGGCCTGCCGCGCTTCCTGGCGCCCGGCGATTCGGCCGTCATGCGGCTCGACGTCACCGACGCCGACGGTCCGGAGGGCGACTATGCGCTGTCGATCGACACCACAGGCGATCTTTCGACCGGCAGTGCCGCCCTGCCCGAAAACCTGACACTGGCCAAGGGCAAGCGGCGGACGCTGACCGTGCCGCTGATCGCTGAGGCACCGGGCAACGCCTCGATCACCATCAAGCTCGCCCATGCCGACGGCACCGCTGTCGAGCAGACGCTCTATGTCCCGGTGCGCCCGGCGCAATTGCCGGTGACCACCCGCATGGTGGTCGACCTCAAGGGCAATGGCGGCTCGCTGCGCGTCGACAAGGAGCTCTTAGCGGCAAGCCTGCTCGACGGCGCTTCGGTCAGCGTCGGCGTTTCACAGGCGGCGGCGTTCGACGTGCCGTCGCTGCTGATGACGCTCGACCGCTACCCCTATGGCTGCGCCGAGCAGACCACCAGCCGCGCCATGCCGCTGCTCTATGTCAACGAGATGGCGTCGGGCGCCGGCATGGCCAGCGACGCCGATCTGCACGGCCGCATCCAGGACGCCATCTACAAGGTGCTGAGCTACCAGGCCTCGGCCGGCAGCTTCGGCCTGTGGGGCCCGGGCTCCGGCGATTTGTGGCTCGACGCCTATGTCACCGACTTCCTGACCCGGGCGCGCGAGCAGAAATACGACGTGCCGGCGCTGGCGATGAACCAGGCGCTGAGCAATCTGCAAAACGCGATCGGCTATGACCAGGACGTCAAGGATCGCGGCAGCGAGATCGCCTATGCGCTCTATGTGCTGGCCCGCAACAAGAAGGCCTCGATCGGCGATCTGCGCTACTATGCCGACACCCAGCTCGAAGCCTTTACCAGCCCGATGGCCGTCGCCCAACTGGCGGCGGGCCTGGCGCTCTATGGCGACACGCAGCGCTCGGAAGCCACCTTCCAGGCCGCCCTGCAACTGGCCAATTCGACCTCGGCATACGACCACTACAGGTCCGATTATGGCTCGCCGCTGCGTGACGGCGCGGCGATGCTGGCGCTTGCCGCCGAATCCAAGCCGGTGCCGACGATCGTGCCGGCGCTGATCAAGCGGGTGACGCAGGAACGCGCCGCCGTCAGATGGACCAGCACGCAGGATGAGTCCTGGATGCTGCTGGCGGCGCGTGCCCTGAAGGCCGGCAATGATGCGATCGCGCTGACCATCAATGGCGCGCCGCATGCCGGCGCCTATTCGAACCAGATCGCCGGCAGCGACATTGCCGACAGTCCGCTGACCGTCGCCAACACCGGCAGCAACCCGTTGCAGGCGGTCGTCACCACGGTGGCCTCGCCGATCCAGCCGCTGCCGGCCAGCGGCGACGGCTTCACCATCGGCCGCACCTACTACAAGCTCGACGGCACCGAAGCCAATGTCACGCAGGCGACCCAGAACGAACGCTATGTCGTCGTGCTCAGTATCTACGAGCAGAACAAATGGCCGTCGCGGCTGGTGATCACCGATCTGCTGCCGGCCGGCTTCGAGATCGATAATCCGGGCCTGGTTTCCAGCGCCCAATTGTCGAATTTTTCCTGGCTGGCCCAGACCGACGCCGCCCATCTCGAATTCCGCGACGACCGTTTCGTCGCCGCTTTCAATCCGAACGACGGCGAAGGCGACCGCAACATCACGCTCGCCTATGTCGTGCGTGCGGTGACGCCGGGCACCTATGCCCACCCGGCGGCAACCGTCGAGGACATGTACCGGCCGCAATATTCGGCCCGCACCGCAACCGGCATGATGGAGGTCAAGGCGCCGTAAGGCGGCGAACAGGAACATGGCGATGTCGCTGCCCCTCATTGCCCTGCCGGGCATTTCTCCCCGTAAAGAGATGGGGAGAAAGAAGCTTGCGCCGAAATTTTCGCCAAACTCGAACGCTGCTGAAAAGCCGCTGTGGGCCGTGATAGCCCCCTTCTCCCCGTCACTATACGGGGAGAAGGTGCCGGCAGGCGGATGAGGGGCAGCGCCGTGCTCTCCAAAAAATTCCTGCGCCGTTCAGCCATCGCCGCCGCCTCCCTCTCCGGCTTCGCAGCAATCGCGGCCGCCACCCTTTGGCAGCTCGACCGCGCCTTTCCGCCGCCGCTGCCGGCGGCGCTGACGGTATCGACCGAAGTCCAGGACCGCGACGGCCAGCTGTTGCGGGCCTTTGCCACGCCGGACGGCTATTGGCGGCTCGCCACCCGCCTCGATCAGGTCGACAGACAGTTCGTCGACATGCTGGTGACTTACGAGGACAAGCGCTTCTGGGATCATGAAGGTGTCGACGTGCTGGCGCTGGCCCGCGCCGCCGGCCAGTTCGCGACCAATGGCCGTATCGTCTCCGGCGGCTCGACGCTGTCGATGCAGCTCGCCCGGCTGACCGAACCGCGCGACAGCCGCAGCCTCGGCTCCAAGCTCAAGCAGCTGCTGCGCGCCCTGCAGATCGAGCGGCGGCTCAGCAAGCGCGAGATCCTCGAACGCTATCTGACGCTGGCGCCCTATGGCGGCAATCTCGAAGGCGTGCGCGCCGCCTCGCTGGCCTATTTCGGCAAGGAGCCGAAGCGGCTGGACGTCTCGGAGGCGGCGCTGCTCGTCGCGCTGCCGCAACTGCCGGAAAAGCGCCGGCCCGACCGCAACCTGGCAATCGCTCACGCCGCCCGCGACCGGGTGCTGACGCGCATGGTCGCATCAGGCCTGCTCGGCGAGCGCGAGGCCGCACGTGCCGCGCTCGACGATGTTCCCGCCAGCCGCCGCCCGCTGCCGGCGCTTGCCGCCCATGCCGCTTATGCAGTGCTGCCCCGGGCCGTCGCAGGCCACAAGCTGCGGCTGACGATCCGCAAGAGCGTCCAGGAGGGGCTGGAACAGGTGGCCAGGAATGCCGCCGCCAGGCTCGGCCCTCGCCTGTCCGTCGCCATGGTGCTGGCCGACGCCCGCACCGGCGACATCCTCGGCGAAGTCGGCTCTGCCGACCATTTCGACGCCAGCCGCTCCGGCTGGATCGACATGACCAGGATCGTCCGCTCGCCCGGTTCGACGCTAAAACCGTTCATCTACGGGCTCGCCTTCGAGCAGGGATTGGTGGCGCAGGAAACGCTGATCGACGACAGGCCGACGGATTTCTCCGGCTATCGGCCGAAGAATTTCGACATGGGCTATCAGGGCGACGTCAGCATCAGGCAGGCGCTGCAGCTGTCGCTCAACGTGCCGGCGATCAGTGTGCTCGACGCGGTCGGGCCGGCGCGGCTGCTCGCGCGCTTCCGGCAGGCCGGCGTCACGCCGATCCTGCCCGTCAACAAGGCGCCGGGTCTCGCCATCGGCCTTGGCGGCGTCGGCGTGACGCTGCGCGACCTCGTCCAGCTCTATGCCGGTCTCGCCAATGGCGGCAAGGCACACACGCTGCATGACGGCACCGAGCCGGCGAATGCCGAGCGCTCGACCGCTACCATCCTCGACGATCAGGCGAACTGGCAGATCACCGACATATTGTCGGGCGTCAAGCCGCCCGAGGGCGCCGCCCAGCGCGGCATCGCCTACAAGACCGGCACCTCCTACGGCTACCGCGATGCTTGGTCGGTCGGCTTCGACGGGCGCTACGTGCTGGGCGTCTGGGTCGGCCGCCCCGACGCCGGCGCGGTGCCCGGCCTGTCCGGCTATGCCTCGGCCGCACCGATCCTGTTCGAGGGCTTTGTCCGCTCCGGCCTGGCTGCCGTGCCGCTGCCGGGCCAGCCGGCCGGCGTCACCAGACCCAGGCGCGACGATCTGCCGGTGACATTGGCGCGCTTCGGTTCTGGCGCCGACGGCCTGGTCCAGGCGACGCCGACCGAGCCCGCGCCGACGATCATCTTTCCGCCCGACGGCGCCCACGTCGATCTCGGCGCCACCGCCGCCGACGCCACGCCGCTGGTGCTGAAGCTGCAAGGCGGCCGCGCCCCGTTCCGCTGGCTGGCCAACGGTAAGCCGCTGGTCGGCCTCGACCGGCGGCGCACCGCGACCTGGCAGCCGGACGGCGCCGGCTATTCGACCCTGACCGTGATCGACGCGGCCGGGCGCGCGGCCAGCGTGAAAGTGTTTGTTGAATAGAATGCGCCAAGCGATTCAGGGAATTGGCTTTCCATTAGGTCGGCGAGTAAGCAGGACACGCTCGACTCCTCAGGCCATTGCCGAGGCGCGACCTTTCTCTAGATAGATTGCTTCATGTGCCCGGATTCGGCACTGCAGCGTTGCGTGGAAAGAATTTCTTCGTGATGCCGAAAGCAGGCGAAAAATTGCTTCATAAGGCCAAAAAAAGCAACATTGAATGCATCTAATTTCTACCAATTCAGTAGATTGAGGTGATCTCAACGGAGGCGGAAATGACCAATCCTCATTTCAGGAAACTGCTCGGCGCACTGGTCGCCACATCTGTCCAGTTCGGCACGCTCGGTTTCGCGTTCGCCGATACCACCATCCTCAACGTGTCGTATGACCCGACGCGTGAGCTTTACAAGCAATTCGACGAGGCCTTCGCCGCCCACTGGAAGGCCGAGACCGGCGAGACGGTAACCGTCCAGCAGTCGCATGGCGGCTCGGGCGCGCAGGCCCGTGCCGTGATCGACGGCCTCGACGCCGACGTGGTGACGCTGGCGCTAGAAGGCGACATCAACGCCATCGTCGAGAAATCGAAGAAGATCAATCCCGACTGGCGGACCAAGTTCGAGAACAATTCGGCACCCTACACCTCGACCATCATCTTCCTCGTCCGCAAGGGCAACCCGAAAGGCATCAAAGACTGGGGCGATCTGGTCAAGGACGACGTCCAGGTGATCACGCCGAACCCCAAGACTTCGGGCGGCGCGCGCTGGAACTATCTCGCGGCCTGGGCCTATGCCAACGCCAAGGATGGCGGCGACGAGGCCAAGACCAAGGAATTCGTCGGCAATCTGTACTCTCATGTTCCGGTGCTCGACACCGGTGCGCGCGGCGCAACCGTGACCTTCGCGCAAAAAGGCCTCGGCGACGTGCTGCTGGCCTGGGAAAACGAGGCCTATCTGGCGCTCGACGAATTCGGCGCCGACAATTTCGATATCGTCTACCCGCCGACCTCGATCCTGGCCGAGCCGCCGGTCGCCGTGGTCGACGCCAATGTCGATGCCAAGGGCACGCGAAAAGTCGCCGAAGCCTATCTGAGCTACCTCTACTCCAAGGAAGGCCAGACGCTGATCGCCAAGAACCACTATCGCCCGTCGAAGCCGGATTTGGTACCGCCCGAGGACCTCGCGAAACTGCCTGAGATCAAGCTGATCACCGTCGACGATCCGCTTTTTGGCGGTTGGAAGAAAGCACAGCCTTACCATTTCGGCGACGGTGGTATATTCGACCAGATCTACAAGCCGGCCCAGTAGACCCAGTTAGCTAGACTCTAGATCAGGACGACATGACCACAGCACCCGCCAAGGCGGGGTGGCGGTTCAGACAGCCGAGCGTCATTCCGGGTTTCGGATTGACGCTCGGCTTCTCGCTTGCCTACCTCACGCTCATCATCCTCATTCCCCTGTCAGGGCTGATCTGGCGATCGGCTGCGCTTGGCTGGGCCGATTTCTGGGCGATCGCCACCGACCGCCGCACCATCAACGCGCTTGAAATCAGCTTTGGCACCGCCTTCATTGCCGCCATGGTCAATGTCGTCTTCGGCACGATCGTTGCCTGGGTGCTGGTGCGCTACAGCTTTCCTGGCCGCCGCATCGTCGATGCCATGGTCGACCTGCCCTTCGCCTTGCCGACGGCGGTCGCCGGCATCGCGCTGACCACGCTCTACGCGCCGAACGGCTGGCTTGGCAGCCTGCTGGCGCCGCTCGGCATCAAGGTCGCCTATACGCCGCTCGGCATCGTCATCGCGCTGATCTTCATCGGCCTGCCCTTTGTCGTGCGCACCGTCCAGCCGATCATGGAGGAGATCGACAAGGAGGTCGAGGAAGTGGCCGCCACGCTCGGCGCCAATCGCTTCCAGACCATCTCCCGGGTTCTGCTTCCGGGCCTGGCGCCGGCCATCGTCACCGGTTTCGCGCTGGCTTTCGCGCGCGGCGTCGGCGAGTACGGCTCCGTCATCTTCATCGCCGGCAACCTGCCCTACAAATCCGAGATCGCGCCGCTTCTGATCGTCATCCGGCTGGAGGAATACAATTATGCGGCGGCGACCGCGATCGCGGCGATCATGCTCGCTTTGTCGTTCGTGATGCTGCTGGTCATCAATCTGGTGCAGACGTGGAGCCGCAAGCGCTATGGCTGATCCGGAGATCAAATCCTACGCACCGCACCACGAAAGCCAGTCGGCGGCAGTGACCGAAAGCCGCCCGGCGAAAGCCGTGCTGATGATCGTGACCTTTGCCTTCCTCGGCATTTTCCTGCTGTTGCCGCTGATCGTCGTCTTCAACGAGGCTTTCGCAAAGGGTCTCGGTGCCTATACCGAGGCGCTGACCAACCCCGACACGCGCTCGGCGATCCACCTGACGCTGCTGGTGGCGGCGATCTCGGTGCCGCTCAACATCGTCTTCGGCGTCTCCGCCGCCTGGGCGATCGCCAAGTTCGAGTTCAAGGGCAAGGCCTTCCTGACCACGCTCATCGACCTGCCGTTTTCGGTCTCGCCGGTCATTTCTGGCCTAGTCTATGTGCTGTTGTTCGGCGCGCAAGGCCTGTTCGGCGCCTGGCTGAAGGCGCATGGCATCGTCATCCTGTTTGCCGTGCCGGGCATCGTGCTCGCCACCATCTTCGTCACCTTCCCGTTCGTCGCCCGCGAACTGATCCCCTTGATGCAGGAACAGGGCAATGGCGACGAGGAGGCGGCGCTGTCGCTCGGCGCCAATGGCTGGCAGGCGTTCTGGTACGTGACGCTGCCCAACGTCAAATGGGGGCTGCTCTACGGCGTCTTGTTGTGCAATGCCCGCGCCATGGGCGAGTTCGGCGCGGTCTCCGTCGTGTCGGGCCACATACGCGGACTGACCAACACCATGCCGCTGCATGTCGAAATCCTCTATAACGAATACAATGCCGCAGCCGCCTTCGCCGTCGCTTCACTGCTTGCGGGCCTGGCGCTGGTCACGCTGGTCTTGAAAACACTTCTCGAGATGCGCTACGGCGCCGAGCTCGCCGCGACGCGCGGACACTGAAAAAAGGGACGGTTGATGGAAGTTCGCGTTGCCAACGTGCGCAAGGAGTTTGAGCGGTTTCCGGCGCTCCACGACGTTTCGCTCGACATCAAGTCCGGCGAACTGATCGCGCTGCTCGGGCCGTCCGGCTCCGGCAAGACGACGCTGCTCAGGCTGATCGCCGGGCTGGAGCGGCCGACGAAAGGCAAGATCTTCTTTGGCGAGGAGGATGCGTCGCAAAAGTCGATCCAGCAGCGCAATGTCGGCTTCGTTTTCCAGCATTATGCGCTGTTTCGCCATATGACGGTCGCCGACAATATCGGCTTCGGCCTAAAAGTTCGGCACGGGCCGTCACGGCCGTCGGCGCAGGAAATCCGCCGCCGTGCCTCAGAGCTTCTCGACCTCGTTCAGCTTTCCGGCTTGGAAAAGCGCTATCCGGCGCAGCTTTCGGGCGGCCAGCGCCAGCGCGTGGCGCTGGCCCGCGCGATGGCGATCGAACCGGCCGTGCTTTTGCTGGACGAGCCGTTCGGCGCGCTCGACGCCCAAGTCCGCCGCGAATTGCGCCGCTGGCTGCGCGACATCCACGACGCCACCGGCCACACCACGGTCTTTGTCACCCATGACCAGGAAGAAGCGCTCGAGCTTGCCGACCGCGTCGTGGTGATGAGCCAGGGCAGCATCGAGCAGGTCGGCACCGCCGACGAAATCTACGACACGCCGAATTCGCCCTTTGTCTACGGCTTCATCGGTGAATCGAGCGCGCTTCCGGTCAAGGTCGAGGACGGCCAGGTCTGGATCGCCGATCGCCCGATCGGGCTGTCGGCGCCGCAGGCGCCGCGGGGCGAAGCAACGCTGTTCTTCCGCCCGCACGATGTCGACCTGGTGGACGAATGCAATGGCTGCATCGCCGGCACGGTCGCCGCCAGCCGCCGCGTCGCCGGCACCAGACGGGTGGAGCTCGAAATCGGCGGCGAGCGCCAGCGGGTCGAGATCGAGCTACCGGTCGACCATCCGGCGGCGCAGAAGAGCCGGGTAGCGTTCAGGCCGCGGCGCTGGAAGCTTTTTCCGGCTGCTTGATCCCCTTCCGGCGCTACTCAGCCAGTTCTCGACCTTCAGGCCCCTGATCCGGTTGAACTCTCCCATGTTGGCGGTTACCAGGGTGGTGTCCAGCGCGTAGGCGTGGGCAGCAATAAAAAGGTCGTTTTGGCCAATAGTTGCTCTGCCCGCCGGGTTTCGGATCATGTCGCTGACAAGTTGGTGTCCAGCATGAGCCGCATCAAAAAATTCTTTCGGATTTGACAGGCATATCGTCGGTTCCGGGGAAGTCGTCCTCGGGACCGAGCGGTGGCTCTTGCGCCCATTGCGCGAGCAGCGCCGAGAGGCCAGGTTTGCGGACCGGCTCGATGACCAGGCGGTCGCCTTCACGGCTGATCAAGACCTTTTCGCCGGGGAGTTCGAACTCGACAGGAATGCGCACCGCTTGGCTGCGATTGTTGCGAAACAGCTTCGCCTCTTTCGGCGGAGTCTTGGAATGGCGGCGCTGGGGCATAGCGATGGCTCCTTTGTTTATATCATTTGTAAAATGCCAGACAGTGTCGCGATGCAATCGTTTTGCCAACGCATGGGGACCGCTGCCCAGGTGCCTCGCAAGACTCGGGGTGAAAGAAAATCCTAGCAACGGCGTGGAATGGGAACATTTTTCTCGCGAGGGCGTGGTGAAGCCGCTCTGCGTGTCTCGTCGCCCACCATGCCTTGCCGCTATGGTTCGGCAATAAGCGCACTGCATCGGAGCCCTGTTTTCATGAAGCGATTTTTGCTTGGCGTCGCCACATTGGCCGGCCTGTTCCTCGCATCCTCCCAAGCCTGGTCGGCCGACAGACTGCTGAATGCGTCCTATGATGTCGGCCGCGAATTGTTTGCGCAGGTCAACAAGGCCTTCATCTCCGAGCACCCCGGCGTGGCCATCGATCAGTCGCATGCCGGGACGTCGGCGCAGGCACGTGCCATCGCCGAAGGCCTCGGCGCCGATGTCGTCACCTTCAACCAGGTCCTCGACATCGACTTCCTGGTCTCGAAGGGGCTTATCTCCGCGGACTGGCAGAGGGACTTCCCCGACAACGCCTCGCCTTTCTATTCGCTGCCGTCCTTTTTGGTGCGCGCCGGCAACCCGAAGAACATCAAGGATTGGAACGATCTCGTGCGCGACGACGTCCAGGTGATCTTCCCCAACCCGAAAACGTCGGGCAATGCGCGCTACACCTATCTCGCGGCCACCGCCTACGCCAAGGAGGCCTTCAAGGGCGACGACGCCAAGGTCAAGGAATTCGTCACCAAGCTGTTCAACAACGTGCCGATCTTCGATTCTGGCGGGCGCGCCGCCACCACCACCTTCGTGCAGCGCGAAATCGGCGACGTGCTGATCACCTTCGAGTCGGAAACGCGCGGCGTCCGCAGGGAGTATGGCGATGACAAGTTCGAGCAGGTGACGCCTTCGGTCAGCCTGCTGGCGGAGTTTCCGGTGGCGATCGTCGACACGGTCGCCGACGAGCATGGCACGCGTGACCTCGCCAAGACCTACCTCGACTTCCTCTACACGCCGCAGGGCCAGGACATCGCCGCCCGCAACGGCCTGCGGGCTCGCGACGCGGCGGTCGCCGCCAAATACAAGGCCGAGTTTCCCGATGTCCGGCTGCTGACGGTCGAAGATGTCTTCGGCGGCTGGGCCAAGGTCCAGGCCGAGCACTTTGCTGCCGGCGGACTGCTCGACCAGACCTATGGCAGCCGCTGAGCCAAGCGATCTTCGAAATTGATAGAAAGCCGGCTTTGCCGGCTTTCTTCGTTTTTCGCGCTCCGGACAGGTGATTTCCCGCACGTTCCCAGCGCGCCGTCCAAAACGTCACGAACAATCAACGTGTTTGTGCCTACTGTGCCCTCGGACGGCTTGTTTCGCGAAACTGCATCGCGCGACAAAACGTCATGATTTGCACACAAACAACCGCCAGATGCGGGCGGTTGGGGTTTTCATGAACTGAATCGGCATGCTTACCAAAAAAGGCAAATACGGCCTCAAGGCCCTCGTGCATCTGTCAGGCTTGCCGGTCGGCCAGCTGGCGTTCGTCAACGACATTGCCGTCGCCAACAACATCCCGAAGAAATTCCTGGATGCCATTCTGGGCGAATTGCGCAATGCCGGCTTCGTCCAGAGCCGCAAGGGCAAGGAAGGCGGCTATCGCCTCGCCCGCCCGGCCTCCGAGATCAAGATCGGCCATGTCGTGCGCGTCCTCGACGGGCCGCTGGCGCCGATCCCTTGCGCCAGCCGTACCCAATATCAGCGCTGCGATGATTGCGACGAGGCGACATGCCAGGTCCGGAACATGATGCTGGAGGTACGCCATGCGATCGCCGAGGTGCTGGACAATCGCAGCCTCGCCGCCATGCGCGACGCCGACAATGACGATTTTCCAGTCGAACTGACGTCACAGATCTGATCTGGCGTCTTGAAGCAATATCCGCGCCGGCGACCCCCTCATGAATCCGGCTCGAACAGGCTTATGACGTCGGCGACAATGTCGGCGATCGGGCGCGTTGCATCGAGCGTCAATACATTCTCGTCGGCTGCCGGCGGTTCGAGCGTGGCGAACTGGCTGTCGACCAGGCTTGCCGGCATGAAATGCCCCTGGCGGGAGCCGACACGCTGCTTTGCCGTCGCCGGATCGATTTCCAAGTAGAGGAACAAAATGTCCTGGCAAAAGCCGCGCAGACGCTCGCGATAACTGCGCTTGAGCGCCGAGCAGGCGGCGACGACGCTCTGCCCATCCCCGACCGGTCCTGCAATGCGCCGGCCGATCGCGTCGAGCCAGCCTTCGCGCAATGCGTCGGTCAGCGGCTCACCGCTTGCCATGCGCGCGACATTTTCCGGTGGATGCAGCCTGTCGCCCTCGACGAAGACAGCGCCCAATGCCGCCGCCAGCGCTTCGCCGACGGCCGACTTGCCACAGCCGGCAACGCCCATCACCACGACGGCCAGTGCGGGCCGAATGCGATCGCTCTGCATTTGTGCTGTCTTTTCGTCCACGATGCGGGTCAGCGGCTGGCCGGCGCGCGGCCGTAAAGCAGGAGCATGGCGACGATGACGACGCCATAGATGATTTGCCGCCCCGCCTCCGGCATCTGCATGACCGAAAGAATGGATTGCAAAAGCGTGATCAGGATGACGCCCGCGACCGTGCCGAGATAGGAGCCGCGGCCGCCGAGGATCGAGGTGCCGCCAAGCACCACCGCAGCGATCGACGGCAGCAGATAGGCGTCGCCCATCGACTGCGCCGCCTTGGAGGCATAGCCGGCCAGAAGCACGCCGCCGAAGGCGGAGAGTCCGCCGGATACGGCGAAGGCGATCAGCACCACGCGCCGCGTGTCGATGCCGGAAAGGTAGGCGGCGCGCTCGCGGTTGCCGATGCCGTAGACCGTGCGGCCGAAGCCGGTGCGGGTCAGCACGAAAACCATCGCAGCACCGATCAGCGCCCAGATGACGACGGCGTTGGGCACGCCCGGAATGGCAAAGCCGGTCGCCAGATAGCGCATCGCCCGGGTCGCCGAATCCTGTGGCGAGAAGCCGCCGGTATAGACCACCATCAGCCCTTGCGCGACGGCATTGGTGGCGAGCGTGATGATCATCGAGGGAATGCGCAGATAAGCGACGCCAATGCCGTTGACGATGCCGATCGCGACGCCGCAGAAAATGCCGAACGGGATCGCCAGCGCCACGCCGAGCGGGCCGTAGGCGGCGGCCGCACAGGCCATCATCGCGCCCGTCGCCACCGACCACGGCACCGACAGGTCGATCTGGCCAAGCAGGATGACCAGCATCATGCCGGTGGCGATGACGCCGAGAAACGACGCCACCTTGAGCTGCTGCAGCAGATATTCCGGCGACAGGAAGCTGCGCGAGTAAAGGCTGCCGACAAACAGCAGCAGCACGATGCAGGCAAAGGCGGTCAGCACCGCAGGGTCGGCGCGGCGGATGAATTTCGGCATGCGGCCGGCGATGCCGGCGATGGTCGTTTCGCTCACAGGAACCACTCCAGCCGGTTGCGGACCCTGAACAGGGCGAAGGCGCCGAGGCTGACGGCGATCAGCAGGATGACGCCCTGGAACAGCGGCTGCCAGAGCGGATCGAAATCGAAGACGAAGAGCAGGTCGCCGATGGTGCGGAAGGCAAGCGCGCCGAAAATCGCGCCGATGGCGCTGCCCTTGCCGCCGAACAATGAGACGCCGCCGAGCACCACGGCGGCGATCGAGAACAGCGTATAGGCATTGCCGCTGGCATAGGCCGCCTCGCCCGTATAGGTGAAGAAGGTCAGGAACAGCCCGCCGATCGCGGCGAGCAGGCCGGCCAGCGCATAGGCGGCGAATTTTCCCCGGCGGATCGGCACGCCGGACATGTAGGCTGCCATCTCCGACGATCCGGCCGCGTAAGCGGCGCGGCCGAGCACCGACCGGCTGAACGGCACCCAGACGACAAGCACGATGGCCAGCAGCGCCACCAGGCTCGCCGGCACCACGCCGAACAGCCGCCCGGTCAGCGCGTCGGCAAGATCCTCGTTGACCGAACCGCCCGGGAACGGTCGCAGCAGCAGCGCGATGCCAAAATAGACCGCGCCGGTGGCGATGGTGGTGACGATCGGCTGCAGCCGTCCGTAGATGACGATTGCGCCGTTGATCGCCCCGCACAGCAGTCCGGTGCCGAGCACCGCGACGACACCGAACGCGGTCTCGATGCCGGTGCCGATGACCAGCCATGAGGCCAGGCAATTGGTCAGCAGAAAGATCATGCCGACGGAAAGGTCGATGCCGGCGGTGATCACCACCAGCGTCTGCGCCATGGCGACGAAGGCAAGCAGCACGCCTTTGTTGGAAGCCGTCTGCACGACATTGGCGGTAAAGCCGGCCGGATGGTTCGAGGTGTAGATCGTGAACATCACGATGAAGATACCGAACGCCAGCAGCGTTCCGCGTTGTTCGGCAAGCCAGTAGCGCCAATCCTTCACGCGTCTGCTCCTCGGGCTGGCGTCTTCGCCATGCCCCTGACGGGCATCTCTTCGCCATGGATGTTGAGCGCGCTGGCGATCAGCGCCCGCTCGGTGATCTCGGCGCCGACCAGCTCGCGCTTGACCGCTCCGTCATAGAGCACCAGCACCCGGTCGCAGCAGCCGATCAGCTCGTCATAGTCGGTCGAGTAAAACAGGATCGCCGCGCCCTGGTCGGCAAGCTTGCGCATCAGCTGATACAGTTCCTGCTTGGTGCCGACGTCGATGCCGCGCGTCGGGTCGTTGAGCAGGATGATGCGCGGTTGCCGCATCAGCCATTTGGCGATGACCACCTTCTGCTGGTTGCCGCCGGACAGCGCGCCGACCGGGATGTCGAGGCCGGCCGTCTTGATCGCCAGCAGGGCGACCATGTCGTCGATCAGCCGCTGCTCGGCGGCACGGTCGATGATGCCGGCCCTGGATAATCGGTCGAGTGCGGCAAAGGAGAGGTTTTCGCGCACCGTCATCGGAAGCATCAGGCCTTCGGTCTTGCGGTCCTCCGGGATCAGCGCCATGCCGATCCGGTCACCGCGGGCCTTGGCCGGGCTGGCGATCGCCACCGGTTTGCCGTCGATCAGTATCTGGCCGCTGAGGCCGCGCAGCACGCCGAAGAAGGCGAGCAGCAATTCCCGCTGGCCCTGGCCGTCGAGACCGCCGAGGCCGACGACCTCGCCTGCCCCGACCGTGAGCGAGATATTGTCCAGCCGGTCGGTCCACGACAGTTTTCGCGCCTCAAGCACCGGAGCGGTCATAGCCGGGGCGCGCACCGGCTTCGGTGGAAAAATATGGCTGTATTCGCGGCCGATCATCAGCTCGACGACTTCATTGTCGCTCTTCGAGCCCGCAGCATAGCTGGCGACGTTGCGGCCGTTGCGGTACACCGTGCACTGGTCGGCCAGTTCCGCGATCTCGTTCATCCGATGCGAGATGTAGAGCAGCGCCAGCCCTTCCGAGCGCAGCCGCTTCAAGACGCCAAAGATCTTGGCGACGTCGGCCGCGGTCAACGCCGAGGTCGCCTCGTCGAGGATCAGGATGCGCGGCTTCCTGGCAAGTGCTTTGGCGATCTCGACCATCTGCCGTCTTGAAAGCGGAAGGTCCTTGACCAGCGCCAGTGGGTGGATGTCGGCGGCGCCTGCACGAGCCAGGGCTTCCTCCGCGATGCGCCGCTGCGCCTTGCGGTCGATCATGCCGAAGCGTTTCGGCGGATCGGAAATGACGATGTTGTCAGCGACGCTGAGTTCGGGGACGAGCGACAATTCCTGGAAGATGCAGACGATGCCGGCCTGGTTGGCCGCGGCCGGCGACGCGAAGCTCACCTCGCTTCCGTCCAGCATCATGCGGCCTTCGTCAGGCGCGACGACGCCGGCCATGACCTTGATCAGCGTCGATTTGCCGGCGCCGTTTTCGCCGAGGATGGCGTGGATGCTGCCTGGCGTGACCGAAAGCTCGGCCTTTTCCAGCGCCCGCACACCGCCATAGCGCTTGGATATGCCCTCCATGCGGAAGAGCGGAACCGCACCGTCCATCGGCCCCTCCCAAGGCGCTTGTTCATCGGGACTGGCGCCGCGTAATATCCCGCGGCGCCGAGCGATCAGCCTACTGGTTCTCCTTGCTCTGGCCCATGATTTCCTGCGCGGTGAAATTGATGCCGCAGGTCGGGAAGGAATTGCCGACGAAGAAATTGTCGGACTGGTCGGGGAAATAGTCCTCGCCCTCCTTGAAGTTCGGATCCTCGACGATCGCCAGCGGCAGCTTCACCGCCTGCGGGACGACCTGGCCTTCGAGCGCGGCGATCGCCGTCTTGATGGCGACCGCCACCTGGGCGGGTCCGGTTCCGGCCGACGAGCATTTCAGCCCTTCTGAGGCAAACTTGGCGCAGAATTTGCGAAAGCCATTCTCCGTTTCGCCGCCGAACGGCACGAACGGATGCTTGGCGTCGATCATCGCCTGGACGATGCCGGTGTCGCCGCCCTGCCCGGTGACGCCGTCGAAGGGACCGTTGGTGGCGATCGCGTCGGCCGTAGCCTTTTGCGCGACGCCGTCGTCCCATTTGCCGACGACTTCGGTGACCTCCCACTTCTTGCCGGAAGCGTCGAGGGCCTCATGGATGCCGTTGTGGCGGTCGGTGTCGACCGACGTGCCGGCAACGCCGCGCACCTCGAGGAGCTTGCCGCCATTGGGGATATGCTTGATCAGCCAGTTGGCCCACAATTCGCCAAGGCCTTTCTGGTCGACATTGACGTTGATGGCGTCCTTGGTGTCGAGGATGTTGTCGAAGGCGACCAGCACGACGCCGGCTTGCTTGGCGCGCTTGATGACCGGACCGAACGCCGTCGGATTCTGCGCGTTGACGACGATCGCGTCATAGCCGGAATCGATGAAATTGTTGATCGCCGAAATCTGCGCCGGCACATCTTCGCCGGTCGAGACGACCTTGAATTCCTTGAGTTTGGCCGCGACCTCCGGCTGCGCCGCATAGGCTTTTGCCGTCTGCACCATCTGGATGCGCCAGGTGTTGGCGATGTAGCCATTGGCGAGCGCGATGCGGTACGGGCCTTCCTTCTTGGGGAACTTGAAGAACTGCGTGTCGGCGGCCCATGGCGCGAAGCATTCCGGCTCGGCGGATGGGCCTGCGACGATTTCGGGTTCGGCGAGCGCCGACGAACTCAGCATGACGAATGCAGTGGCGGCGACGACGCCACCTACGAGTGACTTGATCATCGATATTCCTCCCAGTTGCAGTTTCTGATTGTTCTACGCGTCTCGCGTGCCTGGCTCGGCACCTCCTGCCTTGCCGTCGCGCTTTCAGGGTGGCCGAATGCCAACCCGATCTCCTCCCTCGTGGCTCAGTAAACCGGAATAAAAACTATCATATTATACATAATAAACAAGCATCAGCTGTCGCTTATATATAATAAACAGACTTTCGCTGTTTTCGCGAGCTTTCGCCTAGAGTTAACTGGTAGCGCTACCATGACGTCGAGTAAAGCGGCATTTTGCGATGCCTGCAAGCGCTTTCAGCGGGCAGTGCTCTCACGGCATTTGAGTTCGAAGCCGAGATCGACGACCGGGTCTTGCGGCCGCTTGCCTGCAATCGCCGCGAGCGCCATGGCGACGGACAGCCGGCCGATCTCGTAGCGAGGCGTCCGGACGCTGGTGACGGAGGGGAAAGCCACTTCCATCATGTCGAGATCGTTGAAGCCTGTGATGCCGATCGTCTTCGGCACGGCGATCGAGGCGCGGTGGCACTCGAACAGCGCGCCGAGCGCGATGTCGTCATTGTTGCAAAAAACCCCGTCCAGCGTCGGCATCTTGGCCAGCGCGTCGCGAAACAATTCGCGCCCGAGCGTCACGCTGGACGGCACTGGCGTGGTGGTGACAAGCCGCGCGTCGAACAGGCCGGCCGCCTCCATCGCCGCGCGATAGCCGGCCAGACGCCGCTGCGAGCGCGGGTCCATGCGCGCGCCGATGAAGCCGATGCGGCGATAGCCCATTTCGATCATGTGCTCCGTCGCCGCCCTGCCGCCGTCGAAATGCGAGAAGCCGACCATCATGTCGACCGGATCGGGCCCGGTTTCCATGACCTGCACCACTGGGCAGCCGGCCGTCTCGAGCAATCGTCGCGAAATTGGCGTCTGGTCGATGCCCGCCACGATCAGCGCCGCCGGGCGCTGCGGGCCGAACACCTGCAGCAGCCGTTCCTCCTCGAGGCCGGAATAATGGGTGTTGCCGAACTGGATGCGGTAGGAACTGTCCGACAGGCTGTCATAGATGCCGCGCAGCACTTCGGCAAAGACGCTGTTGGTGAGCGACGGCACCAGCACGCCAAAGACCTCGGCGCGCGCCGAAGCCAATGCTCGCGCGTTCGGGTCGGGCAGATAGCCGAGCTCATCGACAGCAGCCTGGATCTGGCGGCGCAGATCCTCCGAAACGCGCTCCGGCTCGCGCAAGGCGCGGGAGACGGTGATGGCGCCGACGCCGGCCTTGCGCGCGACATCGGCGATCGTCGGACGGCCGCCGCCGCGGCGCGAGCGCGGTTTGGTCATAGCCTTGTCCCGAACGCGGCGCTCTCGCCGAAGCGCGGCTGCGAAATGCTGTTCAGCGTCTTTGCCACTGTCGCCATGCCAACCCGACTTGCCGCACCCGACTTGCCACACCCGTCTGGCGTCGCGCAGCCTTACCCCATTGTCAAGCGAACCGGGCAGGACAGCTACCCGAACTCGGGCATTTGAATTTCGGCTGTGGGTGGGTTCGCGTGCGTCTTGTCGTCCACCGTGCTCAGGCTTCTACGCCGTGCGTCGTCCGCTGCGCCAGTTCGTGGCATAGGGCAACGCGAACAGATAGAGACCGCTGAGCATGAGCAAGGCGAGCGGGATCAGCGGCATGAGATATACCCAGTAGGCGGGCTCGACACCTACCCCCAGGGTGATGAAGATGGCAGCGACGACCGCCGTAAAAATGATCGACAGCCAGCGGTGGAATTGCCGAATCCACGCGTTCCAGTTCATTTGGGACCTCCTCTGAAGACGAGTTGAAGCGGATCGGGCGACCCGCTTGGCGGCTTTTTTTGCTACCTTGTTTCGTTGACAGATTTCTTGTTGGGCATTGGGTTTCGCCCGCAGATGCCTATGGCGCCGGCACGGCTATTCTATCCGCGCCAGGACCTGCTCCAGCTTCGCAAAGAACCGCTGCCATCCGTGTTGGGCGCCCTGATAGTACTGCTGCTGATCCGGCCGGAAGCCCAACTGCTCCATGCGCAGATGGGTCCCCGTGCTCGTAGGGGTGAGCGTCCACGTGACGACGCTCCTGAGATCCTTGGTATCCCACGTGTAAGACAGCGTCTTGTTGGGCTCGACTGCCTGGACCTGACAGTCGACCGTCCCCCAGTCCGCGCTCAGATTGAAACGGTGCCCCTCGTCTGGCTTGAAATCGTTCTTCATCAGCCACTCCTCGATCAAATGTGATTGGGTGAGCGCGCGCCAGATCTTTTCCGGCGGAAAAGCGACCTCCCGTTCAACAATGACGGCGCGCGTTTCGGTCTCGGTATTGGTCATTGGTCCATCCTTTTGAGCAGATCTTCGAGGTTGTCGAACCGGCTTTGCCAGAACCCAGCCATTTGGTTTGTCCAGTCGATCAGCGGCGCCAAGGCGCCAAGCTCCGCGCTGTAGTGCGTGTTGCGGCCTTCGTGGCGATCGCGCACCAACCCGGCCTGCTTCAGCACCCCAAGATGCTTTGACACGGCCGGTTGCGAGACCCCGGCCCGAGCGGTCAGGGCCGCGACGGTCTGGTCTCCGTCGCGACACAGCCGCTCGAAGATGGCCCGTCGCGTCGGATCGGCAAGCGTTTTGAAGAGGATCTCATGGGGCTGTGACATCGCGATCGATAACTCGCTGGCTATTGGAAACCAATAACCGCCGAGATATGTAAAAGTCAAGCAGGAACCTGGCCGGCATCCGCGTCACAGGGCCACTGCCATGTCATCGCTCCGGCCAGCGGAGGTCAGTGCTCAGGCCATCACCGCGGCGCTGCGCCGTGCCTTCCACAGCAGCAGCACCATGGCCGCTACGTTCAGCAGGTTCCAGGCGATGCCGTTGAGGAACGCGGCGGCGTAGGAGCCGGTCAGATCGTAGATCCAGCCCGACATCCAGCCGCCGATCGCCATGCCGAAGATCGTTGCCATGATTACGATTCCGACGCGCTGGCCGGCCTCTTTGGCGGGCATGTATTCGCGCACGATGATGGCATAGCAGGGCACGATGCCGCCCTGCGACAGGCCGAAGACCAGCGAGACGACGTAAAGCGACGCGAGCCCGTCGAAGGGGATGTAGAACAACAGCGACAGGGCTTGCAGCACCGAGCCGATCAGCAGGGTTTTCACGCCGCCGATGCGATCGGCGAGGAAGCCGGACGCCAGCCGGCTGACGACGCCCGCCGCCATCATGATCGACAGCATGTCGGCGCCTCGCGCCACGCCGTAGCCGAGATCCATGCAATAGGCGACGATATGGACCTGCGGCATCGACATCGCCACGCAGCAGCCAAGGCCGGCGACGACGAGCAGCACCTGCAGCGCTGCCGGTGACAGCGAGATCGGCTGGACCGGACGGCTGCCGGGTGAACCGGGAGCGGCGGCATGCGGTGCGCCGCGCCTGAGCAGCAGGATCAGCGGCAGCATGGTGGCGAGGCAGACGACGCCGATCGCGGCATAGGTGAAGCGCCAGCCCTCGCTCTGCATGACGTAGGGCATTGCCAACGGCCAGATCACCCCGGCGAGATAGCTGCCGGCGGCGGCAGCCGTCACCGCGACGCCGCGGCGGCGGTTGAACCAGTGCGAGATGTCGGCGATCAGCGGTCCAAAAATCGCCGACGTGCCGACGCCGATCAAAAGCCCCTGGACAAGGGTGAACTGCAGGATCGAAGTGGTCAGCGACGCCAGCAGGAACCCGGTACCGAGCGTCACCGAGGCAATGAGCGCCGGTATCCAGTAGCCGATGCGGTCGATGGCGCGGCCGACCAGCACATTGCCGACGGCGAAGCCGATCATGGTCGCGGTATAGGGCGTCGAAGCGGCGGCGCGATCGACGCCGAATTCGGCCTGCATGGCGGGGAGCACCACGACCACCGCCCACATGCCGACACCGCCGATCGTCGCCAGCAGCATCGAGATGCCGAGCCGCAGCCAGGCATAGGCGCTGTCTATGCCGGGGCTGCTTGCCTGGCTGGAGGCGGTTGTGGTCAAGGCGTTTCCTGTCCGCGATTGTGGGCAAGTCGACGGGTTCGACACCACTATCGGCACATTGGCGGCGCCGTGCAGCGCCACATTGCGCAATTGCGTGGCTCCAGGGATTTGAGCTGCAGTGGAACGGTGGCCGCCGTCCCGGAGTTTTTCATCAAACTTGCCAATAGGCCAATAGAAGGAAGAAGGAGTTTGTCATGACCGCGAAAAGGAAATGGTCGGCCGAGGTCACCGAGCACAGCGATGCGCTGGACCTCGAGGACCATATCTTCGAATCCCGCGACCCCAAGAAGATCGCAGCCTCGTTGAAGCGATCGGCCGAGCACAGCGACCGGCGCAAGGCCGAGCCGTTCCAGTCCGCCATGTCGATGCTGAATTTCTACATCAACCGCGCCGGCACGAACCTGCCGGCCAAGCAGAAGAAAGTGCTGGAGGAGGCCAAAAACGAACTGCGCGCCGCGTTTGGCCGCCCGAGAGAACACTGAGCAAGGAGCGAAGCGACGCGGCGCAGACCCTGGGAGCCATTCCGTGACAGCCGCCGAAGAATGCAACGGCTCAGAATAAAAGCGCTCTGTAGCGATCCTTCGCGCCCCCCTCTGTCCTGCCCTCTTTGCCAAGACTCGACATCTCCCCCACTTGGGGGAGATCGGCAGCTTCGCGGACAGCGTCCGCAAGGTTGGTGATTGGCGAAATCAGTGATGAAGCCAATCTCCCTCCTTGTGGGGGAGATGTCCGGCAGGACAGAGGGGGGCGCTGTCCCTCCGCGATCAAAGGTCCTGCACCGCAGCAGTGCTCCAAGGTAACGGCATGGATCCTGGGGTCTGCGCGGCGTCGCTTCGCTCTTTGCTTCGCCCCAGGATGACGAAGGCATGGGACCCTGCGGCTAATCTCAAATCTTGGAGATTGGCGGCTGTGGCCCGGCGGCGATCGCGAACGGGGAGATTGCGAACGGCGAAATTGCGGGCGGTGGAGAAAGAAGATGAAGCGCTGCAGTGGTCCGCCGCGCTTTCAGCGCGATTTGATGACGCCGTCGGTGTTGGCCAACAGCTTGCGCACCGCATTGCGTGCCGCATCCGGCCGCTGCAGGCGGATGTTCTTTTCGATCGCCTCGTGCAGCTTCTGCGCGTGCTGCAGATCGTCCAGTTCCCGCGTCGTATAGGCGAACAGATGATCGAACGCCGATTCGATCAGCACGCCGAGCGGCACCAGGAGGTCGTTGCCGGAGGCGCGCAGGATCGCCAGATGAAAACGGGTGTCGGCGCGGGTCCGCTCCTGCAGCGTCGCCGCCGCGCCCATCTCCCGGCAGGCCCGGCTGATCTCGGCCATCTGCTCGTCTGTGCGCCGCATCGCGGCAAAGGCGGTCGCTTCCGGCTCGATGATGTGGCGGAACTCCTGCACCGTCTTCAGGAACACCTCGCGGTCGGGCGAGGTCGCGTACCAGGCCAGCACGTCGCGGTCGAGCAGGTTCCAGCGCTCTTTCGGCTCGACCCAGCTGCCGATCTTTGGACGCGACGCCAAAAGGCTCTTGGCCATCAGCATTTTGATCGCTTCGCGCACCGCCGAGCGGCTGACGTCGAAAGTCTCGGACCATTTGGCCTCGTTGGGCAGGATGGTTCCCGGCGGATAGTCGCCGCGCACGATCCTGAGACCGATTTCGTTGGCCAGCGACGCATGCACGCTCGCCCCAGGCATGCGCGCCGTATCGGCACGGCGAACGGCAGCCGGGCGCTCGGCCGACGCCGCCCTGGCCGGTGTTTTTCGCTTATTCGGCTTGCCGTCCCGCATGCGTTCACAAAGTCCGGATTGCGAAAGCTGTCAAGCGCCGGAAAAGCCTCGGGCGGCAAAGCCTGCTTCTGTGCACAGATCAGCCGGGATGCATCGGCCTCGTCATGCCGTCCTGACGAATTTCCGCCAGCTGTGTTCCGGGCGGAAGCCGAGCATATCCCGCGCCTTGCGGTTCGAAAGCAGCGTCTCGTATTCGCCGAGCTCGCCCTTGACCGGCACGCCGGGATAGAACCGCTTCAAGAGTTCGGCCGTCGGCAGGTCGGAGGAGGTGTCGTCATTGGCGGCGTTGAACACCTGATAGCCGAGCCCGTCCTTCTCGATGGCGCGCAACGTGATCTGGCCGAGGTCGCGCGCGTCGATATAGCTCCAGGCGATCCGCTTGCGGAAACCTGGATCGGCGAACCATTTCGGGAACAGCGAATATTCATGCGGCTCGATGACGTTGCCGATGCGCAAGGCGTAGATGTCGATGCCGCTGCGCAGCGCGAAGGCACGCGCCGTCTTCTCGTTGACGATCTTCGACAGCGCATAGCTGTCCATTGGATCGACGTCATAATCCTCGTCGAGCGGGAAATGCGTCGGATCGCGCGGCTCGTTGGCGAAAACCAGCCCATAGGTCGTCTCGCTGGAGGCGATCACCACCTTGCGGATGCCGAGTTTTGCCGCCGCCTCGATGACATTGTAGGTGCCGAGCGCGTTGATGCGGAACACCTCGTTGTCGGGCGTGATCATGATGCGTGGGATCGCCGCGAAGTGCACCACGGCATCGACCGGCTGCGCGCGCAGCGACGGGTCGAATTCATGCAGGCCCATATAGCTCGACAGCGCATTGAACACCTGCCCGCTGTCGGTGATATCGGTGATCAAGGTGCGCACTTTGGGATTGTCGAGCGGCTTGGTATCGATGTTGAGCACCTGGCAGCCCTGCTCGACCAGATACTGCACGACATGACGCCCGGCCTTGCCGCTGCCGCCGGTGAACATGATCCGCTTCGTCATTTTGCTCTCCACATTCTCCAGGATTCATGTGTATTGTCAGACAATATCGAACTCTGCAATCGTCTGCCAACCGTTTGCGGCAAAAACCCGCTTCAACAATTCGCCTGCCGAAGTGCGGCGTTATCGAGACCGCAACACAGGATTACACGCCATGAACACCTCCGCCGCGAGCGAAAAGATCGGCTTCATCGGCCTCGGCCTGATGGGACACGGGATCGCCAAGAACATCGTCGACAAGGGCTATTCCCTGACGTTTCTCGGCCGCAAGAACCGCGCACCGGCGCAAGACATGCTCGACCGCGGTGCGAAGGAAGCCGCAACCTCGCGCGAGGTGGCAGCGGCATCCGATATCGTCTTCATCTGCGTCACCGGCTCGCGCGAGGTCGAGGCCATCATCCGCGGGCCGGGCGGCCTCAAGGAGGGCCTGAACAAGGGTTCGGTGATCGTCGATTGCTCGACCTCCGACCCGACCTCGACGATGGCGCTTGCCGCCGAACTCAAGGCGATCGGCGTCGACTATGTCGATGCCCCGCTCAGCCGCACGCCGAAGGAGGCCTGGGAAGGCACGCTGGACGCCATGGTCGGTGCATCCGACGCGGTCTTTGCCCGGCTGAAGCCAGTGCTCGACACCTGGGCCGGACGTATCGTCCATATCGGTGACACCGGCGACGGCCACCGCATGAAGCTGCTCAATAATTTCATCTCGCTGGGCTATGCGGCGATCTATTCCGAGGCGCTGGCGCTGGCCGAAAAGGTAGGCATCTCGCCGCCGCGCTTCGACAGCGTCATCCGCAAGGGCCGCATGGATTGCGGCTTCTACCAGACTTTTATGCGCTGGACGCTTGAAGGCGACCGCGATGCGCACAAATTCACCATCGCCAACGCCTTCAAGGACCTCACCTACCTCGAATCGATGGCCGGTGCCGCCGGCATCGCCAACCCGCTCGGCAATGCCACCAAGAACGCCTTCGCCGGCGCATTCGCCGCCGGGCCCGCCGATCAATATGTGCCGATGCTGGCCACACATATCGGCAAGGTCAACGGCGTCGATTTGACGCCGACGAAGGATGGGGAGAAGCAGACGATTTGAGGCGATCGGCTCGCTGTATCTGATCAAAGTTGGCGCTGCCCCTCATCCGGCTGCCGCCACCTTCTCTCCCCGTGGAAAACGGGGAGAAGGGACAAGCTCCAGCCGCTGATGGCGGCAACCTGCACCCATATCAGTCATCGACAATGACGATGCAGACTACCTCTTTTTGAGGAGTTCCCCGAACGCCGTCTCACTGTCATCGTTCGAGGAGAAGGTGCGGGAATAAACAAGAATTTTGAGGCGACCCATGACGCGAGAGCGTGAACCTACGCTTGACGATCTCCTGAGCGAGCCGATCATCCTGACTATCATGGCAATCTACGGTCATACTGCGGATGACATCCGACATCTAATACACCAAGTGGGCGCTCGGAAAACGCCATCAATGCTTCAGAAGCCCTCTACGATGGCTCACGCGCCCCAGCGGATTTCCAGTCCCGCCTTGACGGCCACTTGATGGCGGATCGGTTGGTGACAGTGGCTTTTCCACGGGACGTCGTTGAGAACCGCGATCCGTGTCAATCGACGTTTAGGCGTGACATCCGCCGACAGCAGATCGCCCAGGAAACGCAAAACAGGTCAGGTTTCTCTATCCCAGACCCAGTCCGCCGGCAGCCAGCGAAAACCATCGCCCTCCTTCACGACATGGCCAACGCCCGGGAACAGATAGTGGTAACCGTTAAAACCTTGCTGGGGTCGGATTGTGCGAGGTTCAGACTTCCCTAGTCTCAAAGAGCATTAGCTCCACTCCGCCATCTGCAAAATTGCCAAGATCAGCCGCCGTGGCCCGACCCTCGGGGGACGCTAAGGCCGCTTGAATATCCGCAACGGAATCGAAGTAGAGCGTAGCAACAAGATGATAGCCTGAGGCCCCACCCGGCGAATGGACGCCGCCATCGCTGATTTCGTATTTCCTCAAGCCGGGAATGGCTTTGGCCAGAGGAATGTGGGTCGAAACATAGTAACGGTCGAAGGCGGCCACGTCTTTCGGAGTCTTGTAGAGTGCGACAAGTCTGGCCATGCTCCCCCTTTCAACCGACACTCACCGCCAGCTGTGCGCAAAAGGATACTCCTCAGCAAGAGTGCTGGCAAATGGGTTCGTTCCTCGCTCTGAGGAGGTCAACGAAGCATATGGGTTTCAGGCCCGACGTGAGTCTTCCAGGTCGCCGCTCCCTGGCCGTTCAGAGCGATTGCGTTTGACCTTACCGCCGCGACCGCCCGATAACCTCGTCGGTGTTGGCGAGCAGTCGGTGCACCGCGGTGCGGGCTGCCGCCGGCCGCCGGAGGCGGATGTTCTTCTCGATCGCCTCATGCAGCGCCTGCGCCCGAGGCTGGTCGCTGGTTTCGCGCGTGACGAAAACGAAGAGATGATCGAGCGCCGATTCGATCAGCACGCCGAGCGGCACCAGCAGGTCGTTGCCCGAGGCGCGCAGGATGGCCAGGTGAAAACGCGTATCGGCGCGGGTGCGCTCCGGCAGCGTCGCCGCCTCGCCCATCTCCCGGCAGGCCTGGCTGATCTCGGCCATCTGCTCGTCGCTGCGCCGGATCGCCGCAAAGGCGCTGGCTTCCGGCTCGATGATGTGACGGAATTCCTGGACAGTGCGCAGGAACATTTCGCGATCGGGCGCTGTCGCATACCAGGCGAGCACGTCGCGATCGAGCAGGTTCCAGCGCTCTTTCGGCTCGACCCAGCTGCCGATCTTGGGGCGTGAGGCCAGCAGGCTCTTGGCCATCAGCATTTTTATCGCTTCGCGCACCGCCGAGCGGCTGACGTCGAAAGTCTCGGACCATTTGGCCTCGTTGGGAAGGATGGTTCCCGGCGGATAGTCGCCGCGCACGATCCTGAGGCCGATCTCGTTGGCCAGCGACGCATGCACGCTCGATCCGGGGATCAGCGCCGCGTCGGTCCGGCGGGCGCCGGCCGGGCGGGCGACCGGCGGCTTGACCTTGGCCCGTGCCTTGACCTTGGCCCGTGCCTTGACCGTAGCCCGTCCCTTGACCGTGATAAGTCGCTTTTTCGATCTGGCGTCCGACATCCATGTTCCCCGGCACAGGCTGAACTCAAGGCGCGGCAAGGCAGGAGCGGTTCGCCCCAGCCACGTCACCTCGTAGATTTTCGTGAACCGGCGTGACGGGGCGCCCGTCGAGCGGACGCCCCGAAAATGCGAACCTACTTCTGGATGCAGGTATCGACCGTATCCTTGGTGCACTCGTCGAGACCGGTGAAGACCGGATCGGCAACGGGCTTGCCTTCGACAAGATCGATCATCACCGAGGGCGCCTTGTAGCCCATCTCGAACGGTCGCTGGCCGACCAATGCGGTCACCAGGCCCTCCTTGGCAATGGCCACTTCCTCACCGATCGTATCGGCGGCGCCGATGACGAACTCGTTCTTGGCGATCTTGTCGGCCATCGGCTTGAACAGGTCGCGATAGGGCTGCGGCGCACCGAACAGCGGCCAGCCGCCCATGATGCCGAAGGCGTCGAGATCGGGATTTGCGGCGAGGATATCGGTCATCGCCTGCACGCCCTTGGCACCGTCGTCATTGGTGAACACCGGGCAGCCGGCGACCTCGGTCCAGCCGCCCTCGCCGGCGAGCGCCGGGAGATCCTTCTGGCCTGTAAGCGCGTCACGCATGCCCTGGGCGCGGCGCAGGATGTTGTCGGCCGCGGGATTGCCCTGGATGGTGCAGATCTTGCCACCGTCGGGCTTGGCCTTCTTGATGTACTCGCCGATCTTGTAGCCCATCAGGTAGTTGTCGGTGCCGAGATAGGTCTTGCGCAGCGCCGCATCTTCCTTGCTGAGGTCGGCGTCGAGCGTCATGATCGGGATCGACGGATTGGCGCTCTTGATCGTCTGCGCGATCAGCGGTGCGTTGGACGGCGAAATCGCCATCGCCACCGTGTCCGGCTTGCTCAGCATGTCCTGGACGATCTGGGCTTCGCCGGCTTCGTCCGAGGTCGATGCCGGACCGGTGTAGAAGCACTCATACTCCGAGTCGACGTTTTCCTTGTTCCATTTCTGGCAACCCTGGTTGATGGCCTCGAAGAACGGATTGTCGAGCCCCTTGACCACGATGACGAGCTGTTTCTTGGCCAAAGCCGGCCCGGCGCCCAGCGCCAGCATGGCGACGGCAGCGAGCAATAGTGACTTCCTCATTTCAGTCCTCCCTTGAAACAGACGGACACGGCGTGCCCGCCACACAGACCAGCCCGGATGCGCGATGACAGAGGTTCGTTTCGCGAGCGCTCGTGTCGTCAAGCCGGGCCGATAAGAATTTCCAGATGCGGTTGCAGACCAGCGCGATGTGGACGCTGCCAGATCCTCGACCGATAAACCTCCGCCTGCTCAGCCCCGGCGAACCGGGGCAGGAGATCGGCATAATCTCCTCCGACGCCTAGCTAATATCGGCTTGCGACGGACGTCAATTGCTATTTGTCCTACAAAACGGATTTTTCGAAAGAAGCCGCTGTTGACGGCAAGGGGGCATATGCGTAAATGGGCGAAAGCGCGGTTCCCGGGAGGAGCTGGGAAGAGCGAGGCCGCGGCAGGATCGCAGGCCGAAAGCACGGAGGAAGCAGACTGGTGCCGGTTCTCGAACTCGCCAACATCTCAAAACATTTCGGCGCCATCCAGGCCGTCAACGACGTTTCGCTGTCGATCGAGGCCGGACAGGTGGTCGGGCTGATGGGCGACAACGGCGCCGGCAAGTCGACGCTGGTCAAGATGATCGCCGGCAATTTCCGCCCGAGCCATGGCACGATGCAGTTGGACGGCAAGGAGCTGATCCTGCACAAGCCGGTGGAGGCGCGCCAGCACGGCATCGAGATCGTCCATCAGGATCTGGCGTTGTGTAACAATCTGACGGCCGCCGCCAATGTCTATCTCGGCCGCGAGCTGCGCCGCGGCGTCGGACCGTTTCGCATCCTCGACTACGCCGCGATGTACAAGCGCGCCGGCCAGATCTTTGCCGTGCTGAAATCCGAAACCCGCCCGCGCGATCTGGTCAAGCAGATGTCGGGCGGCCAGCGCCAGGCGGTGGCGATCGCGCGCACCATGCTTTCGCAGGCCAAGATCGTGCTGATGGACGAGCCGACGGCGGCGATCTCGGTCCGGCAGGTCGCCGAGGTGCTGAACCTGATCCGCCATCTGCGCGACCAGGGCATTGCCGTCGTGCTGATCAGCCACCGCATGCCCGACGTCTTTGACGTTGCCGACCGCGTCATCGTCATGCGGCGCGGCCGCAAGGTCGCCGACAAGACGATCGCGTCGAGTTCGCCCGAGGAAGTCACCGGGCTCATCACCGGCGCCATCGAACAGGTTTGATGCCAGCCGGTTTCACCACGCAAGCAGATAAAGGTCGACGATGGCAGTAACTCTTGACCAGACGATCGCGCAGAAACAGCACACTTTGCTGACCAGGGTGTTTGCCAGCCAGACCTTCTGGGTGGTGATCGCAGTCATCCTCGCCTGCCTGTTCCTGTCCGTCGCCACCGATTCCTTCGCCACGACGAAGAACCTCTACAACATCACCCGCAACATCACCTTCGTCGCCATCGTCGCGCTCGGCATGACCTTCGTCATCATCACCGGCGGCATCGACCTGTCGGTCGGCTCGGTGCTTTGCCTGTGTTCGATGGTGCTCGCCGTGACCATGCATGCCGGCTACGGCATCGAGGTCGGCATTGCCGCTGCGATCGCGACGGCGCTGATCATCGGCGCCTTCAACGGCATCCTGATCGCCTATCTCGGGTTTCCGCCCTTCGTGGTGACGCTCGGCATGCTGTCGATCGCGCGCAGCCTCGCCATGGTCGCCTCCAACAACACCGTGGTCTTCCAGTTCGGGCCCGACCACGACAAGCTTCTGGCGCTGGGCGGCGGCGCCTTTGTGTTCGGCATCGCCAATCCGGTGCTCTACATGATCGTGCTGGCGCTGATCACCGGCTTCGTCCTGCGCTGGACGAAATTCGGCCGGCACATCTTCGCCATCGGCGGCAACGAGCATGCGGCGACGCTGACCGGCGTACCGGTGCGCCAGATCAAGGTCGCGGTCTACATGATCTCGGCGCTGGCAGCAGGCCTCGCCGGCATCATCCAGACCGGCTGGCTAGGCGCCGTCACCACCAATCTCGGCAACGGCATGGAGCTTCAGGTCATCGCCGCCACCGTCATAGGCGGCGCCAACCTGGCCGGCGGCATGGGCACGGCCTTTGGCGCCGTCGTCGGCGCAGCGCTGATCGAAGTGATCCGCAACAGCCTCGGCCTGCTCGGCATCAATGCCTTCTGGCAGGGGGTGTTCATCGGCGGCGCCATTCTGATGGCGGTCCTGTTCGACCGGCTCCGCAATTTCCGGCGCAACGAGTGACGTTCAAGCCCCAACGTCCCCTTCTCCCCTTGTGGGAGAAGGTGTCGCCGAAGGCGACGGATGAGACACATCGCCCGGCACCGGGCGCCATCGTAGATGAAAGGTGCGCGGGCCGCTTTCTCTGGTATATCGGCTTTAAAATCGAGCCCTTGGCCCAAGCCGCTATCTCATTGAAATAAAGCAGAGTTTGAAGTTACTTTCATGGCAGGGGTGTTCCGGAGACCACCAACGCCTCATTTCTTCCAACACCCATCAACCGTCTCGGCGCTAGCGTGCCGATCCACCTTCTCCCACAGGGGGAGAAGGGGACGCGCTCCTATCGCTCAGTCTGAAAATCGGCTGGCACGGTTCATGACGGGCGCCAAGCGTATGCATGCGCCTTGACGCAGGCCCGGACTGAGCCGCACTATCCCGATTGCAGGCGAAGGGAGGCCAGTCGCCTGCGGGAGGATATACCCATGACGGAAGCGATCAGGCTCTACTGGGGCCGGTTCGGACATGTTTCTGTCCTGAACGTCGCCAGCGACTTCGTCACCCATGCCCATGTCGAGGCGCATATCATCATCTGGCTGGAAGGCACGGCCGGCGAGATGACCATCGGCCGCGAGACGGTGCGGCTTGGGCCTGGCACCGCCGCCGGCATCAATTCCTTCCAGCCGCACAGCCACGCTTTGTCCCGCGACGGCCGGGCCGGCCTGTTCCTCGCCTTCTACATCGATCCGGACTGGGCGCGCCGGCGCCGCGACCTGCCGTCGACCGCGCCGCTGTTTTCGGCACCGGCGATCACGTTGGAGCCGTGGCTGCACAAGGCGGCAGCCAATCTTCTCGATCATCTCAGCGACAATGAGAGCATCGACGACATCGCCAATTACGAGATCGAGCGCTTCATCGACAGCGTGCTCGACGCCGCCGACGCCTCGGCGCCACAAGTGGCGCGCGCCCGCGTCCACTGCGTGCAGGATTTCCGTGTCCGCAAGGCGATCCAGCTGATGAAGGCCAATGTCTGCGAACGCATCTGCTTCGACGAGGTGGCGCGCAGCGTCGGCCTGTCGCGGCCGCATTTCTTCGCGCTGTTCAAGGAGCAGACCAATCTGACGCCCAATGTCTACTGGAACACGCTGCGCATGGAGGAAGCGGTGCGGCAGTTGCAGTGGTCGCAGGAACCGCTGATCTCGGTCGCCTGCAATCTCGGCTTCACCACGCAGGGCAATTTCTCGCGCTTCTTCCGCGACCATGTCGGCGTTCCGCCGACACTCTATCGCGAGGCGGCGCGGGCCATCTCCTGAGCCATTTCAGACTGCCCGTTTCTTTCAGATTGCTCGTTTTTTTTCAGGGTGCCGTCTTTTTCAGATTGCCAGTTTTTTTCAGACTTATTGATAGGCGTTCAAGACGCATTGATAAGTGCTGCCGAGCTCGCCGCCCTACCCTCGCGACACAGCTATCTGCAAGGGAATGATCATATGGCGAAAGTCACCGTCTCCAGCGTCATCGACGCACCGGTCGAAAAGGTCTGGGCGCGCATACGCGACTTCAACGGGCTGCCGAGCTGGCACCCGCGCATGGTCGAAAGCCATATAGAGGACGGCAAGGACACCAGCGCAATCGGCTGCGTGCGCAATTTCCAGCTCGCCAGCGGCGCTCGCATCCGCGAGAAGCTGCTCGACTTCTCCGACGACAATTTCCTCGTCAGCTACTCCATCCTGGAGACGCCGCAGCCGCTGACCAACCACAAGGCGACGCTGCAACTGCGCCGGGTGACCGATGGCGACCGCACCTATGCCGAATGGACCGCAAGCTTCGACGCGGCTCCCGAGGAAGCTGACAAATTGGCCGAAGGCATGGGCGCCAACGTCTTCCAGGGCGGCTTTAACGCCCTTAAGACCCATTTCGCCGGCCAGGGTTGAGCTGAATGGGGCTCACAAAAAGGACCGTTCCATGGCGCTTGCACTGCAGACTTTCTTGACGGTCAAGGACGCCAACGCGGCGCTGAAAGCCGCCGGCACCCGCTATCTCGGCGGCGGCACGCTGGTCGTGCGCGCCGCCAATGAAGGCGACGTTTCGGTCTCCGGCCTCATCAGGTCGACCGAACCGGCGCTGTCGGCCATCACTGTTTCCGGCAGGGAGGTCCGCATCGGCGCTTCGGTGACCATGGCGGCGATCGCCCGTCACCCGGATCTGTCCTCCCTTGCCCACGCCGCGCGCGCCGTCGGCGGCCCGGCGATCCGCAACATGGCGACCATCGGCGGCAATCTCTTCGCCCCGGCGCCCTATGGCGATTTCACCGTCGCGCTGCTGGCATTGGGCGCAACCGTCGGCACCGATGACGGCGAGAAGCCGATCGAAACCTTCCTGGCAAAACGCGAAAGCAATCACGCCATCGTCACCGCGATCGGCTTCAGCTTGCCAGTGGAAGGCGGCTTTCGCTTCCTGAAAATATCGAGGGTCAAGCCGAAGGGCGTCTCGGTGCTGAGCATCGCCGCCGTGCTGGAACGAGCGCCGGACGGAACCGTGTCATCGGCGCACATCGCGCTTGGCTGCATGGCCGACCGGCCGATGCGCGCCAAGGCGGCGGAGAAGGCGCTGCTCGGCAGGAAACTCACGAGCGACGGCATCGCGCCGGCGCTGGCCGTCGCGAACGACGGCACCTCGCCGATTACCGATCCGATCGCCAGTGCCTGGTATCGCAACGAAGTCCTGCCGGTCCATCTCGGCCGGCTTTTGCTCGCCTGAAAGCCAATGGCGGGCAAGTCCGCCAAGCTGCGGCGCAAGGAGTAAAAGATGACAAAGATCCCGGTTCAGTTCACGCTCAACGGCGCGGAGAAGGCCGAATTCATCGACAGCGGCACGACGCTGCTCAATGCGCTGCGCGACAAGATCGGCGACACCTCGCCAAAGGGCGGCTGCCATCAGGGCACATGCGGCGCCTGCTCGGTCATCATCGACGGCGAGCTTCGGCTGTCCTGCCTGACGCTGGCCGAAACCTGCAACGGTGCGGCGATCACCACGACATCGGGGCTTTCGCAAGGCGGCGTGCTGCATCCTTTGCAGCGCGCCTTCCTCGACGCCTTCGCCACGCAATGCGGCTTCTGCACGCCGGGCATGATCATGGCCGCCAAGGTTCTGCTCGACCACACGGCGGACCCCAGCCGCGACGAGGTGGTCGAGGCGCTGTCGGGCAATATCTGCCGCTGCACCGGCTACGAGCCGATCATCCAGGCGGTGCTGACCGCCGCGCGATCCAATTCGCAGAACGCAGCTTGAGGGGAGTCGAAAAAATGGAACTCCGCAAGAGCTATTTCGCCGACCAGCGCACGGACGATCTGCACGAGATCGGCCAACCACGGCCGCGCTCCGATTCGCCCGGTCACGTCACCGGCAAGACCGCCTATTTCGCCGACCGCAATTTTCCAGGCATGCTGCATCTGAAGATGGTGCGCAGCCCGCATCATCACGCCCGCATCCGCAGCATCGACACTTCAGAGGCGGAAAAGCATCCGGGCGTGGTGAAAATCCTGACCGCCAAGGACGTGCCGCACAATGTCTACACCATCCTGATCTTGATCCAGATCGGCCCGGAGGACGAGACGGTGCTGGCCGACGGCAAGGTGCGCTGGAAGGGAGAAGCCGTGGTGGCGGTGCTGGCCGAGACCGAGCGTGCCGCCCAGGAAGCGGCGGCCAAGGTCAAGGTCGACTACGAGGTGCTGCCGGCCGTTTTCGACATGGAAGAAGCGCTGAAGCCCGGCGCGCCTGTTGTCAACGAATATCACGGCCGGAATTATTACCTCTATGACAGCGGCGAATGCCGCAAGGTGCGCTTCGGCGATGTCGAGGCCGGTTTCGCCGGCGCCGATCTCGTGCTCGAGCAAACCTATCAATCGTCGCCGATCGAGCACGCGCCGACCGAGACGACCGGCTGCATCGTCGCGCCGGAGGGCAACGACCGCTTCACCTGCTACACCAACACGCAGGCCATGTTCTTCACCCTCGACAACGCCTCGATCATCCTGCAGATGCCCGGCAACAAACTGCATTTCGTCGGCGGCACCGTCGGCGGCGGCTTTGGCGGCAAGGTCGACGTCATCGTCGAGCCGATCGCCATCCTCGGCGCCAAGCTGACCGCGCGGCCGGTCTCGTTCATCTACAGCCGCGAGGAGGAGATGCAGATTTCCTCGCCGCGCGCCGCCGAAAAAGTCGTCATCAAGGACGGCGTCATGAAGGACGGCCGTATCGTCGCCAGAAAAGTCACCGGTTACACCGATGCCGGCGCCTATTCGCGCCATTCGCCCTATGGCGCGCAGAAGGGCGCCGGCCACTATCCCGGCCCTTACACCATCCCGAATGTCTGGATCGACACCTACTGCGTCTACACCAACCGCACCCCCTCCTCCGCCATGCGCGGCTTCGGCGTCACCATCGGCGATTTCGCGCTTGAGGTGCAGATGGACAAGCTCGCCCGGCTGATCGGCATGGACCCGCTCGAGTTCCGCATGATCAATGCCTACCGCGACGGCGACATCAAGGCGCACCGCCAGCCGACCGAGGGCGCGGCTCTGATCGAGTGCATGCAGGAAGCCTCGCGCGCCGCCAACTGGCCGGTGGCGGACAAATTCATGGCGATGTCGTCCTACGCGAAGGGAGCTTGAAATGGCGATCAGGCGCGGGCGCGGCGTCGCCGCGATCAACTATCCGACAGGCATGAACCTCGGCGGCGATCCAACCCAGGCGCTGGTCCATTCGACGCCGACCGGCAATTTCATGGTAACGCTGTCGAGCGTCGATCTCGGCCAGGGCATGAAGCAGATCATGGCGCAGATCTGTGCCGAGACGATCGGCGTGCCGACCGACCGCGTCGTCGTCGACACCGCCGACACCGACACCGGCCCGCACTGCATGGGCACCTTCGCCTCGCGCGGCACACATCGCGCTGGCAACGCCGTCATCCAGGCGGCCAGGGAAGCCCGCCAGGTCATGCTGGAAGTGGCGGCCGAGGAACTGGAAGTGAACGCCTCGGACCTCGAGACCGACGGCCAGGGCAACATCCTGGTCAAGGGCGCGCCGCAAAGATCGATCTCGATCTTCGATGTCGCGCTGTCGGCGCATTTCAAGCGCGGCCGCTCGATTTCCGGCCGCGGCATGTTCTTGATCCCGCGCTCCTATCCCGAGAAAGAAACCGGCGCGATGAAACCGTCGACCTGCTATGCGCACGCCTGCACCGTGGCCGAGGTCGAGGTCGACGACGAAACCGGCGAGGTCACCGTGCTGACGGTCAGGAATGTCTTCGAGATCGGCCGCGCGCTGAACCCGAAAATGGTCGAGCAGCAGCTCGTCGGCGGCTCGTGGATGGGCATCAGCCACGCGCTCTACGAGACGACGGAACCCTATTACCCCGACCGCGATCATGGCGGCACCGACTTCAACCAGTATCTGATGCCGGGACCAGGCGATCTTGCGCAAACCGAGATCATCGTGCTGGAGAGGCCCTCGGCCGACGGACCCTTTGGCGCCAAGGGGCCGGGCGAAATGTGCGCCAACCCGCAAATCCCGGCGGTCGCCAACGCGGTCTTCGACGCCGTCGGCGTGCGCATCGACACGCTGCCGATCACGCCGGAACGCATCCTGCGGGCGCTGAAGGCGCAAGCCTCGAACTGAGTGCTGGAAATGCCCAAAAGAAGCGGCCGGACTAGAAGCGCCGACACTGTCGTGATCTCGCCGGAGGCGGTGGCATCGCGCCTCGCCGCCTCGCGCTATCTGGCCGATGAAAGCCTGGCCACCGCCATTTTCCTGGCGATCCGGCTGGGCAAGCCGCTGCTGCTCGAAGGCGCGCCGGGCGTCGGCAAGACCGAAGCGGCCAAGGCGATAGCCGAACTGCTCGGGCGCGACCTGGTGCGGCTGCAATGCTACGAAGGTATCGACGCCGCACACGCGCTATACGAATGGAACTACCAGCGCCAGTTGCTCGCCATCCGCCATGCCGGCGAGCATGAGGTCGACATCTATGACGACCGTTTTTTGATCGCACGGCCGCTGCTGCAGGTGCTGAAGGCGCCGGAAAAGCGCGTGCTGCTGGTCGACGAGATCGACCGTTCCGACCATGAGTTCGAAGCGCTGCTGCTGGAATTCCTGTCCGACTTCCAGATCAGCATTCCCGAGCGCGGCACTATCCGCGCCAAAGCGCAGCCGATCGTCGTCCTGACCTCGAACCGCACCCGCGAACTGGCGGAGGCGCTGCGGCGGCGCTGCGTCTACCACTGGATCACCTATCCCGACGCCGAGCGCGAGGCCGAAATCATCATGCTGCGCGCCGGCGACGTCGCCAACGCCACGGCGCGCGCCGTGGCTACCGCCGTGCGCGACATCCGCGCCCGCCCGCTGGCCAAGCCGCCGGGCATCGCCGAAGCGGTTGAATGGGCGAACGCCGCGACGATCCTCGAAAAGGGCGGCAGCCCGTGGCCGGAAGCGTTCCGCCGCGCCATCGGCGTGCTGATCAAGGACGAGGAGGACCTGTCCTACATCGCCCCCGAGCTTGGCCGGATCGTCGAGGAGGCATTGGCGTGAGCCCCGCGGCCCTACCCCGGGCGGCTGCACCCTTGCTCGGCTTTGGCCGGCTGCTGCGCCGCTACGGCTTTCCGGTGGCGCCCGAGCAGGTGTCAGGCTTCATGCAGGCGGTGACGCTGCTCGGGCCCCGCTCGATAGCCGACATCCACGAGGCGGCGCTTGCCACGCTGGCGCCGCCGCCCGACCGCCGCGGCGAATTCGAGGCGCATTTCCAAAGCTATTTCTACGGCAACACGGCTGCCCTCGTCGAGGGCGAGGCCGACGGGGAAACCCGCATCAAGGACGACGGCGGCGCCAGCGACGAGGACAACGAGGTGGCGCGCCAGGCGGAAGGCGGTGCGCTGTCGTCCGGCGCCGAACAGTTGAGCGCCCGCGACTTCAAGCGTGACGGCGACGGCCTTGCCGCCTTCCGCCGCAAACTTGCTAGCGCCTTGCCCGCCCGTCGCTCCTTCCGCACCGTACGCACGCACGCGCGCGGCAAGCTCGATCTGCGCCGGTCGCTGCGCGAAATCGTCAGTGCCGACGGCGATATACCGTCGCCGCTGCTGCGCCGCCGGCAGACCGTGCCGCGCAAGCTTTTGCTGCTGATCGACGTGTCCGGCTCGATGAAGCTCTACACATCGGACTATCTCAAGCTGGCGCATGCAGCGGTGCAAGGCGCGGACCGGGCTGAAATTTTCACCTTCGGCACGCGGCTGACCCGCATCACCATGGCGCTGCGCATTCGCGACCGCGACCAGGCGCTCGCTCGCGTGGCAGCGCTGGTCGACGACTGGGATGGCGGCACCCGAATGGGACCGACGCTGCTCGCCTTCCTGTCGGTGCCGCGCTTTTCCTCATTTGCACGCGGCGCGGCGGTCATCATCCTGTCGGATGCGCTGGAGCGCGGCGACCATGCCGAGCTGGAAATGGCGATGCGCCGGCTGAGCGCACGCGCCTTCCGGCTTTCGCTGGCGACGCCTCTGGCCGGCGATCCGCGTTTCCGGCCGGCGACGGCAGCACTTCGCGCCATCCTGCCGGTGCTCGACGATCTCGTCGACGGTTCTTCGATCGCCGGTCTCACCGATTTCATCCTGTCGCTCGCCCGCCCCGCTCCGGCGGCGGCAGCAATCTGGAAAAGGGTTTCATGATGAAAAAGGCGATCGACGCGCATTTCCATATCTGGCGCCAGGAGGATCAGCCCTGGCTGCGCGGGCCGATGGTGCCGCGCATCTTCGGTCCCTACGAGCCGATCCGACGCGACTACCCGATCGAGGAATTCCTCGCCGACCAGCAAGGCTCTGATGTCGAGAAGGCGGTCTATGTCCAGACCAACTGGGCCAAGGAGGATTTCGAGAAGGAAGTCGCCTTCCTGCAGACGACGGCTGACGAAACCGGTTGGCCGCACGCCATCGTCGGCTATGCCGACATGACGGTGGACGATGTACGCCATCAGATCGACCGACTGATCAAGTACCCCCTGCTGCGCGGCGTGCGCATGCAATTGCACTGGCACGAAACGCCGGCCTTCCGCTTTGCCGCGTCCGCCGATCAGGTCGTCGACCCGAAGGTGCGGGCCAATGTGGCGCGGCTGAAGGACTATGGCCTGTCCTTCGACCTGCAGCTTTTCCCGGCCCAGATGAAGGACGGGCTGACGCTTGTCGGCGAAAATCCCGAGACCAACTTCATCCTCACCCATGCCGGCATGCTGACCGACATGTCGGAGGAAACCACGCAAGCCTGGAAGGCCGGCCTGCGCTCGCTTTCAGCAGCGCCAAACCTCTACGCCAAGCTGTCCGGCCTCGGCACCTTCGTCCACCGCAACGACCCGGCGCTGATCGCCTACATCGTCGACAACGCAATCGACATCCTCGGCAGCGACCGTCTGATGTTCGGCTCCAACTTCCCGATCGAAAAGCTATGGACCAGCCATGCCGAACTGATCAAGGCGCACCGGCAGGCAGTAGCCAAGCATGGTGCGGCGGCAGAGGCGGACATTTTTTGGAACACAGCGGAGAAGGTATATCGGCCGGTGTGACGCGCTGCCCCCCTTCCAAACACCCTTGTGGGAGAAGGTCACGCCCGATGGCCCGAAACCTCGGCGCCGGCGGCCGGCGGCAGCGCCAGGAAGCGGAACGAGGCCACGAGCCCGATGGCGCCGATCGCCAGGAAGGCGAGGCGGAAGTCGACGAGGTCGGGCGCCGCCCCGGCCCTGGCGATCTGCGACAGGTTGAGCAGCGCCGCGGCGACCGCCACGCCGAACAGCATCGCCACCTGCTGCAGCATGCTGGACAGCGTCGCCGCCGAACTGCGGTGCGCCGAAGCGATATCGGCGAAGGCCAGCGTGTTGAGCGCGGTGAACTGCATCGACCGCGTCAGTCCGGCAATCAGCATCAGCGCCACCACCAGCGCTTGCGGTGTCTGCGGCGATATCGCCGCGCAGGCCATGATCGACAGCGATGCGATCACGCCGTTGACGACCAGCACCGAACGGAAACCGAAGCGCTTCAGCGTCGGCGTCGTCACCGTCTTCATGCCGAGATTGCCGAGGAAATAAGGCCAGGATCAGCATGCCGGCATCGACGGGTCTCAGGCCGAACCCGACCTGGAACAGCAGCGGCAGCAGGAACGGCGTAGCGTTGATGGAGACCCGGAAAATAGTGCCGGCCGACAGCGTCGATATGGCGAAAGTCTGCACCTTGAATGCCGCAAGGTCGAGCAGCGGATTTTTGGCGCGCGCCAGGTGCCGCACGGCCAGCCAGCCGATCACGACGCCGGCGCCAAGCAGTGCCACGGTCGGCAAGGTGCCGTCTTGCGGATGGGCGATGCGTTCGAGGCCGTAGAGCATTGAGGCAAGCCCGGCCAGTCGAGCGGCCTGGTTTCGGAAGCGCGGTCGCCGGGAATGAAGCGGGCGACCAGCGCCAGGCCGGCCGCGCCGAGCGGAATGTTGATGAAGAAATTCCAGTGCCAGGACAGATAAGTGGTGATGAAGCCGCCAAGCACCGGCCCGATCACCGGCGCAAACAGCGCCGGCCATGTGATCAGCGCGGTGGCATTGAGAAGCTCGGACTTCGAGGCGTTGCGCAGCACTAGGATGCGGCCGACCGGTGTCATCAGCGCACTGCCCAGGCCCTGCACGGCACGCGCGGCGACGAACTGGGTCAGGTTCTGCGAGATGCCGCAGGCGATCGAGGCCAGCGTGAACAGGGCGATCGCCACAAGGAAGATGTTGCGCGCGCCGAAGCGGTCGGCGAGCCAGCCGGACAGCGGCACGAACACCGCCATGGTCAGCATGTAGACGGTGATGCCGATGCTCATCGCCACCGCCGGCACGCCGAAGGATTCTCCCATCTGCGGCAGCGATGTCGAGATGATCGTCGAATCCAGAAGCTGCATGAAGAAGGCGACGGCGACGATCAATGCCACGCGCCGCGCCTGCCGCGCCGCCCTCGCGGTTTCGGGCAAGGCTTTGTTTTCGGGAATGGCGGTCATGCGCAGAACTGTACGAAAGGTTTTCCCGCGCCACTGGGAACCGGGCGATTGTCCGGCAAATCGATGACGCACCGGTTTGAACAGCATTTGGGCGACGACGTCCAGACATGGCCCAACAAACTTTCGTGTCGTTTCGCGACCAGTCACGGCAGAGAAGGTATATCGGTCGGTGTAGCGAGCAGCGCCCTTTCCTTCTCCCCTTGTTGTGGGAGAAGGTCACAGCAGGTCCTGGCCGGCGCATCTCATCCGGCGTCGATCTTCTCCTTGAACTGACCGAGCTGATCCGGGTCCATATGCACCACATGCTTGTCTTCGGGATAGGCCAGGCTGTTGACGTCGGCGACATATTCGGAAAAAGCAGCGATGCGTTCCGCCTGCAGGCGGTCATATTCGGCGGCGAAATTGCGATAGACCTTGGAATGGCGCGGCATGTGGCCACGGTTCTGGCCAAGGATGTCGTCGGCGAACAGATATTGCGCGTCGCAGCCGGTGCCCGCCCCCATCGACAGCATGATCAGCGAGGTTCGCTCCGAAATCGCCTTGGCCACCTCGACCGGCACCACTTCGATCTCGGCGCCGATCGCGCCGGCCGCTTCGTATTGCTTGACTGCCTCGAAAATCTGCATGGCGCTGTCGGCGGTTTTGCCGACAGCCTTGAAGCCGCCGGTCCAGGTGGCGCGCGACGGAATCAGGCCGACATGGCCGATCACCGGGATATTGTCATCGGCCAGCCGTTTGACAGTGGCAAAGCCGGCGCTGCAATAAACCGCGTCGGCGCTCGCCTTGTAGAGCCGGAACGCCCAGCGGACGAAATCGTCGGCTGTGCCGATCTCGTAGAAATTGTCGCCCGGCATGGTGAACAGGCTGGGTGCGGCATCGCGGTATTGCGGATCGAGCACCAGTTCCGGCGGCACCGAGACAATGTCGACCCTGGCTCGTTCGGCGGCCTCGGCCTCGTCCATCGTCAGCACCCGCAGCATGGTCAATTGCCGCTTGCCCTTCATAGCGCGCAGGTCTGCCACCGTCGGTCTTTTCCGGCTCATTGATTTGGTCCCCTTTGCTACGTGAATGGAAGGCCGGTCAGGCGATCTGGATCATCACCTTGCCAGCTTCGACCTTCACCGGATAGGTCTGCAGATTGACGCAGACCGGCGCGCCCTTGGCCTGGCCGGTCTTGTAGTTGAAGCGGCCATTGTGCTTGGGGCATTCGATGATGTCGTCCATGACAAGCCCATCGGCCAGATGCGCCTTTTCATGTGTGCAAAAGCCGTCGGTGGCGAAGAATTCGTCATCCGGCGAACGGTAGATCGCGAAGCTGCGGCCGTCATGATCGAAGCGGATGACATCCTCTTCGTCGACATCGTCCACAGTGCACGCCTCGACCCAATCGGCCATCTCTATTTTCTCCCGAAATTCGCCTTGCTGTGCTGCACAGTGCTATTCAGCTGCTGCCGACATGTTCACTTCGTGGAACTCGCCACGATAGGGCCGTGCCGTCGGCGGCAGTTCGCGCTTGAGGAAATAGTCCTCATATTTGAGCTGCCTGAGCAGGACCGGCCAAACCTCGCGATAGGCATGCCACATCGACGGGTTCGGCTCCGGCAGATCGTGTCTGATCAATTCGTGCAGCCTGGGCAGCGCGTGATAGGGCACCATCGGAAACATGTGATGCTCGACGTGGTAGTTCATGTTCCAGTAGATGAACCGGCTGATCGGGTTCATATACACGGTCCTGGAGTTGAGCCGGTGATCGACGACATTGTCGGCGAGGCCGATGTGCTGCAGCAGGCCGGTCAGCACCATATGCCAGGTGCCGTAGAGGCGCGGCCCGCCGATCAGCACCAGCGGTATCCACGACTGCATGAAAACCGCGAGCACGATTGTGGCGATGTAGATGGCGACATGCCAGCGCGCGGCGATGACGGCCTTGTGCTGTTCCATCTCGGGCACGTAGCTTTTCTCGTCCGGCGCCAGCTTGCCGAACGCCTGGCGTGCCAGTGCCGGAAGCGAATAGCGAAAGTCGAGGATACCGGTAAAGGCGAGCGCCGCACGCAAAAGGTCCGGCGGGCGCATAACGGCGATCTCGGCATCGCGTCCGACGATGATCGTGTCGGTGTGATGCCTGGCATGGCTCCAGCGCCAGGTCACCGGGTTGCGCATCAGCATGAAGCTGGCAATCTGGTAGACGACATCATTCATCCAGCGCGTGCGGAAAGCCGTGCCGTGGCCGCATTCGTGCCAGCGCGAATCACTGGCCGAGGCATAGAGCACGCCATAGACGAAGAAGAACGGCACGCACCACCAGGTGCCCCAGAAGTAAACGCCGCCGGCGGCGGAGACCAGGATGGCGCCCAGCCAGATGGCCGTGTCGCGGATTGCCGGACCGTCGGAGCGTTGCATCAGCTCCTTCATCGTCTTGCGCGGCACATCGGTATGGTACCACTCCGCCGAGGCCAGCCCGGTCTCGATCGCAATCCGCGTGCTTTCGCCGACCAGGCTGTAATCGCGCTTCACCTTGCCAGCCATTGTGACCTCCAATTTCCGAACGGCCGCGAGCCCTCTCCACTCCGGCTAGGGCCAGCCTTCCAATTGGTGTTTCGCATCGCCTTCGCCATTGTCACGACCTGCCTCCGAGAACAGGAAAATGACCCGATGGCCGCGGATATTCCTCCCGCGGCTGCCTGGCAATCGCTGCGATCCGGCTCTCGGCGGCGGCGATCTCGCCGGCGCCGTCGAGAACCCGAAACACCGCTTCGTACGAACGGCTTTCGCCGTGCTGCAGCCAGATCATCTCGCCGCGTTCGCGCGCTGCCAGATTGCCCAGCACATGATGCGTCGACGGCTCGATGCCGAGCGCATAATGCCCGGCCTGGAAATTCTGCCACTCATAGGCGCAAGGTAACTGCTGCTTGCGGGTGACGACTTCGAGACCGAGGCCGAGACGGTCGTTGACCACCGCCACCGGCACGTCGCCGTTGGCGTCGGCGCCGAGTTCGTGCTGCCAGACCTGTTCAATGAAGCCCAGTTGCGGTGCCGGTGCCGTGCGGTAGCCGACCTTCTGCGCCTCATAGCGCTCGCCGGCATGGCCCGCCCAGACGACGTCGCGGATCGGCGCCAGGTAGCGCGAGCCCTCGTCGAGCACCGGATGGCTGACATTGATGTGATAAAAGTACATATGCGGCGTGCGGCTAAAACCGTGATTGACGACGCGGTCCGAAAGCCGGATCTCGTTGCCGCCGACATCGGCCTCGATTCGCCGCAGCAGATGCAGATCCTCGCCGAACACAGTCGACTGCTGGACGATGCCTTCCGCCCACAGCACGCAGCGGTCGCCGTCCCATGTCTCGCCATAGCCGGTCAATCGCGCCGGGATGGTGCTGACGCGGCCATGCAGCGAATGGCGCACCGTCTTCCTCGGCGGATAATTGTAGCTGTCGGCGGGTACCTCGTTCATGAACAATATATGGTCGAGGCCGCAGGTCAGCAGCAGGCCGGAAAACGACCGCGCCCAAGCCAGCCCCTCCTCGCCTTCATATTCGTGCAGACCGGGATGGCGAAAGCCGCTCGGCGAATGCCAGCCGATCGCCTGGCCCCTAAAATCGCAATCGGCGATGTCGAGCGCCCGGTCGACCAGCGCGGTGAAGCGCAGGCCGGAGCCGGTGCGGAATTCGAGCATGCGGATGCCGCGCTCCACCCCGTCGCCAAGCGTCATCAGCCGCACGCCGGCGAACTGCGACAGCATGCCGGACCGTTCCGAGACCTGCCGGCGCGAAAGCGTCTTGCCGTAAAGCTCTACCATGTGACGGCTAGTTCCTTCACTTCGCTCTCGTCTCCTTGAGCAGGGCCGACATGTCGGCGCCGGTGATGATGCTCTCCACCGTCAGCAGATCGGTATCGGCGACTGTCTGCTCGGCGACGATCTCGCCATGGCGCATGACGATGATGCGGTCGGCGACCTGGAAGACATGATGGATATTGTGGGTGATCAAAAGCACCGAATGGCCGGCGGCGCGCATCTCCTTGACGAAATGCAGCACACCGTGCGTTTCCTCGACGCCGAGATTGTTGGTCGGCTCGTCGAGGATGATGACCTTGGCGGCGAACTGCATGGCCCGCGAAATGGCGATCGACTGGCGCTCACCGCCCGACAATGTGCTGACCAGCGCATCGGCGTCGAGTTTTTTCGAGATGCCGACGCGCTTCAAAAGTGCCGCGGCGGCATCACGCAATTTGGCGAGGTCGAGCGGCGCGAACACGCCCAGACATTTCAGATTGACCGGCTCGCGACCGAGAAAGAGGTTGCGCGCGATGCTCAGGTCCGGCGCCAGCGAGGTATCCTGGTGGATCGTCTCGATGCCGAGATCCATGGCGTCGCGCGTCGAGCGGATCGAGACTTTTTGGCCGCGCACATAGATGTCGCCGCGGTCGACGGGAAAGACGCCGGAGATCGCCTTGATCAGCGTCGATTTGCCGGCGCCATTGTCGCCGAGCAAGGCCACCACTTCGCCCTCGTTGAGGGTGAAGGAGGCGCTCTTCAGCGCGCGAACGCTGCCGAAGGATTTTTGCAGATTGTGCAGCCGAAGCACTTCCATGGTCAGTTCCTGGCGGCGTTCTTCTGCAGCAAAGCGTGCAGGATGAGCATGGCAAGGATGATGACGCCGACGAAGATATTGTAGGCGAGGCCGGGCACGCCGATCAGCACGATGCCGTTGCGGATGCTGCGCAGCATCAGCGCGCCGACGATGGTGCCCAGGATGGTGCCGCGCCCGCCGGTCAGCGCCGTGCCGCCGACCACCACCATGGCGATCACTTCGAGCTCGTATCCGGTACCGGCTACCGGCGAGGCGGCCGAGATGCGGAACGCACTGATCATGCCGGCCAGACCCGCCAGCACTGAGGTCAGGATGAACAGCCAGACCTTGACCGCATCGGCCGGCACGCCGCGCGCCACCGCAGCGTTGCGGTTCGAACCGATGGCGCTGATCCAGTTGCCGAGCTTGGCGTAGTGCAGCACGTAGATCGCCAGCAGCGACAGGCCGATGAACCACCACAGCGATGTATAGAAACGGAACGTTCCGATATTGAAGCTGCCGGCCAGCAGTGTCACGAAAAAGCCAGGCTGGTCCCAGGACTCCAGCGGAAAGCCTTGCGTGATGTAGAGCGCCGCCCCTCGCACGACGAGCAGCATCGACAGCGTCACCAGGAAGGAGGAGATACCGATCTTGGTGACGATCAGCCCGTTGATGGCGCCGATCGCCACGCACAGCAATAGCCCGGCAAGCAGCGCGATGCCGATATCGAACCCGCCGTTCTGCACCAAAAGCATGACGACGACCGGCGCCAGGCCGAACACGGCGCCGACCGAAAGGTCGAACTCGCCCGCCGTCAGAAGCAGCGTCATGCCGAGCGCGATGATGCCGAGTTCGGGCAGGAACGCCATCATGTTGGAGATGTTGAGCGGCGACAGGAAGTTCCCGTCGGCGATCGCGAACACCGCCAGCAGGACAATCAGGATGACGAGCGAAGAGAATTGCGGCGAGCGGATCAGGCTCGACCTGCGTTTGGAGCGCGGCATTTCCTGTTCTGCGGCGATAGTCATGACTGCTTGGACCATATCTCAGGGCGGCGCCCGCCGCCTGCGCAGCGGGCGTCAGTTTCAATCACTTGTCGTAGAGTTTCAGAATCGGTTCGACGCTCGATGCGTCGTAGAGGCTGAAAGTGTGGATATCGTAGCCGATCGGTTCGCCCGCGGCGGCAAGCCCGAGCAGCGCCACCGGCATGAAGCCCTGCGCCGACGGAAACTGCCAGGCGGCCGCGTTGACGAAGCCGGCCTTGACGGCTTCGGCGGTCTCCCGGGAATTGCCCCAACCTACGACCGGGATCGTGCCGGCCGGCACGCCGGCGCCGTCAAACACCCGCTTGATGCTGGCCGCCACGGAATCGCCGAGCGCGATGATCGCCGGCGGATTGTTGGCGACCATGTAGTCGGTCATCTTGGCGATGATGCCGGCCGGATCGGTGCCGCAATCGACCACGTCGTATTTGATGCCGAGCGGATCGAAGACGCTGGCGATGCCTTCGGTCTCGAGCTGCTGATAGCTGGCGCCCGGCACTTCCACCGGCAGGAACACCTTGTCGCCTTGCTTCACCATCTTGTGGTCGACCAGATATTTCGCCCAGATGACGCCGGCTTGCCTGAGGTCGGCGCCGACATAGGCCTGCCGGCCGGTCGCTGGATCGTCGGTGTTGAAGAACACGATCGGGACGCCAGCCGCCTTGGCTGCCTTGACCTCCTCGTTCCATAGGCCGGGCTGCGCCGAGGTGGTGGCGATGCCGTCCGGCTTGGCGGCAAGTGCGGAGTTGAAGGCCTCCTTCTGCGCCGCCATGTCGCCGCCGCTGAACGAGATCTTGCAGGTCACCTTGAGCTGGTCGCAGGCCTTGGTCGCGCCTGCATTCCAGTCGATCCAGAAGGCGTCCGACGGGCCGCCATGCGACAGCAGGTAGAACGTCTTCTGAGCATCCTGCGCCAGCGCCGGTGCAGCCAGTGCAACACCGGCGAACACGATCGCCGCAGCCGCGATTTTCGATACGAATCTCAACATTCTCTTCCTCCCTTTTTTGTGGCCGTCACAGTCCGTTGGCGCGGAATTTCTCGTCGAGGAATTTCTTGGCGCGCGGCACGTCGTCCTCCGAAAGGTGCTCGATGATGACCGGGATGTTCGGGTGCTTTTCGGCCAAACGCTTGAGATAGAGGTCGTAGTTCAGCGAACCGAGGCCGGGCGCCGGCAGCTCGATCTCGCCGACACCGCGAAAAGTGTGGCTTTCCAGCGCGTCCTCGTCGCCGATATCGGCGTGCTTCTCCGACTTGTCGCCGCCCGAGCGCTTGACGTCCTTGGCGTGGGCTATTTTGATCTTGTCGGTCAGGGTGTCGAATACCTGGTTCAGGATCTGGTCCATCCTGTCGATGTTATGGGTCTCGAAATAGTTGGTCGGATCCATCAACAGGCCGAGGCCGGGATGGTCGACCTGCGCGAACATCTTCACCGTCTCCTCGACCGAGCCGACGACATTGTTGACATAGGTTTCGAGCAGGAACACCGCGCCGTGGTCGTAGGCGGTCTGGGCAAGGTCGGCGATGACCTTGCGGCATTCCTCAAAACCTTCCTCGGTCTTGTTCTTGGGATGGTGCACCCAGTCGGATTCGGTGTTGTAGGTGCCGGTTTCCGAGATCACGTAAGGCGTGCCGAATTCGCGCGCATTGCGGATGATCTCCTTGAGATAGCCGACGCGCCTCTCGCGCTCGCCCATGTCCGGATGAATGATGTTGGTGTAGCCCGACACGCAGCACACCGGCAGGTTATGGTCGCGAAACGTGTCGCGAACTGTCCTGGCCTTTTCCTTGGTGATCTGCCCGACCGACAGGTCGATATCCCTGAAATGCAGGTCGAGCTGCACCGTGTTGAAATCGAGCGCGCGGATCTTCTGCGCGGTTTCCTTAAGGCCGTACGGGAAATAGCCCGTGAAGATACCTGCCTGCATCATGATATGAAATCCTCCCTGTAAGCGATTCAGTTGATTGGGTTTATCGAGATTTCGGACAGCTTGACCGTGCGGCGCTCGTCGATCGAGCGATAGCCGGCTTCGATCAGCGCCATGGTCTTGGTGTTGTCGGCGACGGAAAGTGCCGGCGGCTCACCCGTCTTGACCGCATGCTGGAGTTGCTCCATCACGCCGATGAAGGCATGCGGGAACCACATCGTCTCCCAGCTGGGTGTCACCCATTCGCCGCCGGTGGTCTCGGTCGAGGCATAGGTCAGCGTTGAGGGCGAACCCGTCGGCCAGCCGATCGTGCCCTTGGCGACGCCCTTGGTGCCGTCGACGCGCCAGTTGATGTGCTGGTCGTCCCTGTAGCCGTCCTGGCGCGGGCCGGACCAGACATCCTCCAGCGATACGGCGAGCACGCCGGACGGAAATCGCATCGTCGAGACGGTGATGCCGTCGGAATGGTCGAAACGCGTGCGCGGATCCTTGCGGGTCAGCGTGGTGATCTCGTCGGGATCGCCGAACAGGAAACGCAGCACGTCGAGATGATGGACGCTCATGTTGGCGAGCGTCAGCCGGTCATAGTCCTCGAGAAATGTCTGCCAGTGCGGGATCGCATGCATGTCGATCTGCGCGAAGACGATATCGCCGAGCGCGCCGCTGTCGATGATCTGCTTCAGCACCCGCATCGACTGGTCGTAGCGCATGTTCTGGTTGACCGAGAGGATCTTGCCGGCCCTGGCCGCCTCGTCACGCAGTTTGACCGCTTCATTGAGCGACAGCGCCAGCGGCTTTTGCGCCAGGATCGCCTTGATATGCTGCTGCTTCAGCGCATGGCGGATCAGTGCCGGCTGCTGGTCCGGCGGAAACGCAAGGTCGATGATCTCGACATTTTTGTCCTCGATCAATTGTTCCGGCGTGTCGTGGACGGTCGGTATCTCCCAGCGCCTGGCGACCTTCTCGGCGCTGGCCTTGGTCCTGGAGGCGATTGACACCACGGGAAAACCAGCTTCCTGGTAGGCCGCAAGGTGACATTCGGCCATGATCATGCCGGCGCCGACGCAGCCGATCCTGTATTCCCTGGTGCGGACTTTAACGTCCGGCTCGAAGTCCTTGCCCGCTATTCCTTCGCCAGCCATCTGATCCTCCCGAAGCTCGTTTCTTAGAACCGCTGTCATCGCGCCAGCGCTGCCCCGCTTTGCCCAAAATAATGCACCCTGCCCGGCTCGCAGGATATCGCCACCATCGCGTCCGGCCTGATATCGGGCTGGCCGCGCAGCAGTGCCCGCAGACGCGCCTGCCCGGCGGCGAGTGTCACCACGGTGTAGCCGCCGAGCGGCTCGACCTCGAACACTCGCGCCGGGCGGCCCGCGCGCCCAACCGACATTCCATCATCCGATATTTCCCCATCCTGCCAGGGCCGGACCTTGATGTCTTCCGGCCTGAGCCCAATCTCGACGGCATCGGCCGGCGCGGCCTTGTCCGCGATGCGGATCGTGCCTTCGGCCGCCTCCATGCCTTCCGCGCCGCGCACCGACTTCAAGATGTTCATCATCGGCGAACCGAGCAGCCGCGCGACATAGGTGCTGGCCGGCCGATCATAGATCTCGGCCGGCGCGCCGGTCTGCCTGATCCTGCCGTTTTCCAGAATGGCGATACGGTCGGCGACAGACATCGCCTCTTCCTGGTCGTGCGTGACATAAATCAGCGTCTTGCCGAGCTCGCGCTGGATGCGCTTCAGCTCGACGCGAGTCTCCTCGCGAAGCCTGGCGTCGAGCGCCGAGATCGGATCGTCCATCAGATAGGCATTGGGGTCGCGCACCAGCGCCCGAGCGATCGCCACGCGCTGCCGCTCGCCGCCCGAAAGCTGCGCCGGCGGCTTATGCAGGATGTGGCCGATATGCAGCTTGGCCGCGACGTCTGCGACACGCTTTTCGATTTCGGCCTCGGCGACCCGGCGTTCGACCAGGGGAAAGCGGACATTGTCGCGCGCGCTCATATGCGGAAACAGCGCCAGGTTCTGGAACACCATGGCGACATTGCGTTCGGCCGGCGACACCGTGTTGACCGGCCTGCCGCCGATCAGGATTTCGCCGGCGTCCGGCGTCTCCAGCCCGAGCACCAGACGCAGCACCGTCGACTTGCCCGATAGCGGCGGGCCGAAGAAGCAGAAGAACTCATTGTCGTTGACAGTGAACGAGGCGTCGTCGACGGCGAGCGTGTCGCCATAGCCTTTCGTCACATTGCGGAAGACGATATCGGCCATGGTCTCAGCCCGCCTTCATGGCAAGGCCGGTGGCGGCGTCGAACACACGCACGGACGCCTGGGCCGGCGCGACAACCGCTGTCTGCCCGATCGCCAGCCCGACGTCATTGTCGAACACCGCCTTCACCGTGCTCTCGCCCTGGCCGAAATGGACGATGGTGCGCGCGCCGATGCGCTCGACGAACGTTACCGGCATCGACAGGCCGCGGTCTGAGAGAATCACCTGCTCAGGCCGAAAGCCGTAGAGCACATCTTCGCGCGCGGCCCTCACCGCCGGGGCGAGATTGTCCGGCAGCGGCGGCGTGACACCGATCGGCCCGAGATCGATGACCAGGCCACGGTCGCTTTCCGCCGGCCTGCCCTTGAGCAGGTTCATGCCCGGCGCACCGATGAAGCGGGCGACAAAGACATTGGCCGGATCGTTGTAGACCTCGAGCGGCGTGCCGACCTGCTGCAGCACGCCATGGTCCATCACCGCGATGCGATCAGCCATGGTCATCGCTTCGAGCTGGTCGTGGGTGACATAGACCATGGTCTGCCGGAACTGACGCTGCAGCTGTTTCAATTCGGTCCGCATGACAGCCCGGAAGGCGGCGTCGACATTGGACAGCGGCTCGTCCAGCAGGAAAATCGCCGGCTCCATGATCGCCGAACGGCCGATCGCCACGCGCTGCAATATGTTGACCGACAGCCTGTCGGCCTTGCGGTCGAGCAGCGGAGTCAGTTGCAGCATCTCGGCGATCGCGCCCACGCGGCGGTCGATCTCTGCCCTCGGCGCGCCGCGCATTTTTGGGCCGTAGGCGAGGTTCTGCCGCACGCTCATATGGGTGAAGATCGCATAGTTCTGGAAGACGAAGCCGACGCCGCGCCGCCCCATCGGCACGCCGGCCATGTCGCGCTCGCCGAACACGATCTTGCCGCTGGTCGGCTCTTCCATGCCGGCGATCATGTTCATCGTCGTCGACTTGCCGCAGCCCGACGGCCCAAGCAGCGCCATGAACTCGCCGTCGGCGATGGCAAGATCCATCGTCTTCAAGGCGGTAAAGTCGCCGAACTTCTTGACCAGGTTCTGCAGATGGATCGCGCTCATGCCGGCACCTCCCGCGCCCGGGCCATGCGCTTCATGGCAAACACCGCGGCGATGGACAGCACGATCAGGATGGCCAGCGCGATCGCCGCGACATAGCCCCAGATCAGGTCCTGGGTGGTGAGCTTGTAGATGTAGACGGAAATGGTCTCGGTGGCGACGCCGGGACCGCCGCCCGTCATGATGTAGAGCGTGTCGAAGATCTTGAAGTTCTCGATGACCCTGATTGCCAGTGCGATGATGATGATCGTCTTCATCTTCGGCAGCACGATAGTGACGAAGCGCTGCCAGGGATTGGCGCCGAGCAGCGTCGCCGCTTTGATCTGGTCCTCGGGCACGCCGACCAGGCCGGCAAGCAGGATGAGGAACATCAGCGGCGTCCATTGCCAGATGTCGGCGAGCATGACGGCGATGAGCGCCAGCGTCGGGTCCGACAGCCAGGCGATGGTGACGGGAAAGCCTGATAGCGCCGACAGGATGTCGTTGACCGGTCCGCCTGACTGGAACAGCATGAAGAACATGTAGCCGGCCACCGCCGGCACGACCATCATCGGCATCAGCAGGATCGAATAGAAGATCCGCTTGCCCGGGAACTCGTCGGCAAACAGCGTGGCGAGTGCCAAGCCGAGCAGGAATTCCGCCGGCACGCAGACGATCATGACGATGGCCGTTCTCTTGAGCGCGCTCCAGAAGCGCGCGTCGGCGGCAAGGTCGGTGTAATTGGCGAAGTTGTTCCACAGCGACCAGGCGCTCCACCAGCCGAGGCCGGACAGCGGCGACCAGTCGGTCAGGCTGATATAGAGCTGCATCAACAGCGGAAACACCGCGATGAACAGCACCAGGATCTGCGCCGGCAGTGTCAGCCGGAAACCGAGCTTTACCCCTTCGTCCCGAAGGGTCGGCTTTGCCTGGACGGTTTTCATCACGTCCTCCGGAATCGTGGCAGTGACCGCGCTCATTGCTTGAGCGCCCCGAAGGTCAGCCCGCGCACCAGATGGCGCTGGATCGCGATGCCCATGATGACAGGCGGCACCGCCGCGATCAGGCCGAGTGCCGCCTTGGCACCGTAGAGCTGGCCGGTCATCGAAGACGACAGCGAGGCCATGTAGACCGGCACCGTCACCCATTCGCGTGTCGTCAAAAGCAGCGCGATCAGATAGTCCGACCAGTTGAGGATGAAGACGAACAGCGCGGCACTGGCCAGCGGCGCGCGCATCATCGGCAGCGTGATGCGGGTGAAGACGCGCAATCGCGAGCAGCCCTCGACCAGCGCCGCTTCCTCGATCTCGCGCGGCATGTCGTCGAAGAACGTCTTCATCAGCCAGAACGCAAAGGGCAGCGTGACGATGCCGTAGATCAGCGACAGCCCCCACCAGCTGTCGGTAAAGTTGAGAAAGGCCCACATGATCATCACCGGGGTCATCACCGCCATCGGCGGAAACAGGCGGAGCTGGATCAGCGCCAGCGGCAGGTTCTGGCCCGAGCCGAAGCGCGACAGCCCGTAGGCCGCCGCGGTGCCCGCCGACATGGCGATCGCCGTTCCGAACACCGCCGACAGCAGCGATGACAGGATCGGTTTTAGGGCGGTACGGTCGAGCGCGACGATCAGGTTGTTGGTCGATTCACCGAAGACGAAGCGGAAATTGCTGAGCGTCGGGTTCTTCGGCCACCAGGTGAGGTCGGCGCCGGTCGCCGACCATTCGGCGATCGGCTTGAAGGCCATCGAGACCATCCACAGGATCGGCACCAGCGTCACCGCCATAGCAGCAAGGATCGCTGCATAGCGGAATATTTCGAAAGGAACGGAACGCTTCATTTTGCAGCTTTGCTGGTACCATCGTTTGCGGAGGGGAAGAGCAAACTCCTCCCCTCCATTCGTATGCTGGGAGGAGGATCAGCTGATCGGATCGAGAACGGTGGGCCAGGCCTCCTTGTTGGTCTTGATGGCTTCGAGAAGCTTCTCCTCGCCGGTGCGGCGGGCGATCTTCTTCCATTCGGCCTCGGTGTCGACCATCGCCTGCTCGGGGGTCTTGGCCTTGGTCAGCGCGGCAACGAGGTTCTCGTCCAGCGCATTGTGGAAGGCGGTGGCGCCGGGATAGTTGATGGTCGGCACGGTGCGGGCGACCGTCTCGCGCACCACATCCATGTGGTAGGCGTGATAGGTCTGGCGGACCAGCGGGTCGGAGAAATCCGACAACCGGAACGGATCGAAATAGCCGCCCGGATTGGCGGTCATCCAGGCATAGATGCGGCTCGAACCGAGCCACTGCAGGAACAGGTAGCAGGCCTCCGGATTCTTGGCCTGCGACGAGACCGAGGCCGACAGATTGAGCCACAGCACCGAGCGGCTGATCAGCTTGCCGTCGATCTCGCGGCCGGGCGGCAGCATCGAGCCGATCTTGCCGGTGACGGCTGAATCCTTGTTGCCGGCATTGTCGAGGAATTTTGGCAGGTTGGAGAAGGCGCAGGTCATGGCGCCGCCGCCCTTGGCGAAATTGCCATACTGCTCAGGCCAGCCCCAAGAGATCGCATCCGGCGAATGATGGACAAGCGAGGCGATGTACTCGTTGGTAGCAGCAATGCCTTGCTGCGAATTGATCAGCGGCTTGCCGGTATCGTCGAACAGGAACTGATTGGGCGAAGCCATTGAAACATAACGCTGATACCAGTTGGTGTAGCCCCAGCCCTGGTTGCGCAGATCGGTCGAACCGAACAGACCCTTGTCCGGCCGATGGAAGAAGGCGGCGATCTCGTCATGCTGCTTCCAGGTCTTCGGCGGCGCCAGTTCATAGCCATGCTTGTCGGAGAAGGCTTTCTTCTCGGCCGCGTCGCCGAACAGATCGGTGCGATAGACCCAAGTCTGGAAATCGCCGTCCAGCGACACGCCATAGGTCGAGCCGCGATACTGGTTGAGCAGCGAGACGCCCTTGGCGCCGTCGACATAGCCGCGCTCGGGGTCGTCCCATTCCGGCTTGTACTGGGCGACGAAGTCGTCGAGCTTCAGGATCCCGCCGGTTTCGGCGAGATCGCCGAGACGGTTCCATTCCACCGCGTAGATGTCATAGGCCCCACCCTTGGTGGAGATGTCCTGCATCGTCTTGGTGAATTCCTGGCCGTTCGGCACGCCGACGATCTCGAGCGGAATGCCGGTTTCTTTCTCCCACAGATCCTTGATCGAGGGCGCGCCGGCGGGAAATGGCTGCGTCAGCTGGCCGATCGAGCCGTCGGACAGGCCAAGCACGATCTTGGCCGGCGCCTTGCCGGCCCCCTTCATCGCTTTGGCCGCCTCGATGGCGCGGCCTTCCGGCGTGTCGGGACCATACTGATAGCGCTCCGAGCCGTCGAAGCCGGTCGGGCCGCCGATCATGCCCGGCGCCAGCGCATCGGCCGCATAGGCGCGGCTGGGGCGGATGAATTTCGGTGCGATACCTGCGGCGGCAACAAGCACGGCCGCCTTTCCACCGGACGCCAGCAGACGGCGCCGCGACATGCGGATCATATCAGACATTGGAAGTCCTCCCTCGAGGGCCTTGTTCCTCCACGGCCCTCATGATGGATATTGACGGCAGTATGGGAAGGCTGTCAACATCATAAATAATCAAAACACATCATAACATCGCAATTGAGGGGAGAGGATGCAGTCCAGCGAGGTCAGCCAACGGCACCTAGTGCTTGAATTTGAGGGACCGAGCGCCGCGCCGATCCTTTTCGGCCCGGCTCGACGATTTGGTGTAGCGCGCCGGCTTGCGCATCGGCTCAGGCCGGATACATCATTTCCCATCAGAATCGCGGATGGCATGAAGCCGTCGTCCGGCATTCGAACCATTGAGCGCGCGATTTTGATGCGCGTAGCGCGCAAGCAGTGAGGTGATCGACTGTGCGGTCCACCCTGACAGACATAGCCCGGGAAGCCGGCGTTTCAGCCGCGACGGTCGATCGTGTGCTCAACAACCGCGCCGGGGTCAGGGCGCGCACCCGCGAGGTCGTGCTGGAAACGGCGCAGCGGCTGGGCTACATCGCTGAGAATTCGAACAGCCCGACCACGCGCCACGCGCTGTCCGGTGATGTGATACGGCTCGACTTCGCCCTGCCCGCCGGCACCAATTCCTTCATCAAGATGCTGCACCGGCACATCGAGGCGCAGGCGCAATCGCGGCCAGACCTCGATGTTCGCGTCGCCACGATCGAAGGCTTCAATCCCGACCGGCTTGCCCGCCTGCTGCAGGAATTGCGCGGCCAGACGCAGGGCGTCGGCGTCATCGCGCTCGATCACCCGACGGTCCGCGAGGCGATCCGTTCGCTGTCGGCCAGCGGCGTCAAGGTCGTCACGATAGCGTCCGACATCCTGCACGTGCCGAGGGTCGCCTATATCGGCATCGACAACCGCGCCGCCGGCCGGCTCGCCGGCTATCTGCTCAACCGCTTCATGGGCGCCGGTCGTCCGGGCAAGGTCGCGCTGTTCGCCGGCTCGCTCTCCTATCGCGGCCATGAGGAACGCGAGATGGGGTTCCGCCACATATTGACGGAAGAATCGCCCAATCTGCAGATCGTCGAGATGCGCGAGATGCTCGACGACCGGGAAAAGGCCTATGCGGAGGCCTCCGCCCTGCTGGACCGGCATCCGGACCTGGCCGCGATCTACAATGTCGGCGCCGGCAACACCGGCATCGCCCGCGCGCTCAAGGAGCGAGGGCGGGCGCTGTCGACCGTGTTTCTCGGCCATGAAGTGACCGAAGGCACCAAGGAGCTTTTGCTCGACGGCACGCTCGATGCAGTGATCGACCAGAACCCGCGCGTCGAGGCCCGCGAAGCGCTCAACACCTTGACCCACGCGATCAGGGGCCTGCCCTACGAGTTGCACCAGCCGAGGCTGCAGGTGATCTTCAGGGAAAGCATCCCGGAGATCTGAACGGAAGGGTCCCGGGATTACCCGGGAAAGAGAGGCAGCGCCAGCAGGTGCAGGCTGTGGCGCTGCGGCGATCAAGGTAATCTTGAGCTCAATGCGTGCGGACTGTTGTCTTCGGGACGACGACGACCGGGATCGCCTCCGCATGGCCGACCGGCTCGGCGTTCGGCTGGTTCGCGGCGGAAGCAGCTGCCGCCAGGATCGTTCGCGAACACTGGCGCGGCACGCTCGGGCTTGGCCGCGACGAGACGCTGGCGGCGGCCTACTGGCGACGTGGCACGGCAGGACTGATGGCCGGCTGAAAAAGACTGTTTTGATGGCGAATGCAACGCAGGCGATCCCCCTCTCCCCGTTCTTCACGGGGAGAGGGTAAGGGTGAGGGGCAGCGCGAACGTTGAGTAGAAATTCCGACGCTGGTGCTGCCCCTCATCTACCTGCCGGCATCTTCTCCCCGTGGAAAACGGGGAGAAGGGGCTAGCCGCTGACCCGACGCGACAATTCCCAATCACTCACTTTAGATCATTGCCCAATATTGACGATCGCCCGGTCATCCTCGCCGAGGCCGATCGCGATCCGGTCGCCGGAGACAATGCCCGATATGTCGCAGACGACCAGCGGCATGCTGATTTCGTAGAGGAACTCGGCGACGATGGCGCCGACGGCCAGGATCGGATCGGGCCGCTGCAGGATGATGCCGGCCGGCGCCGTGCCCCGGCGGATCGCCTCGGCCAGGACCGAAGACGAGGACGACGATCCCCGCCCGGATGCCATCACCAGGATCTTGCCGGCGACGTTGCCGCCCGGGTGCGAACGGTCGATGATGTCGCCCGTTTCGGCATCGACGCCGCCCCAGAAGCTGAGCGCATGCGACAGCACCAGCGCCGATCCCTGCGCCTCGCCGGCAAGCTGGAACGTGCCAACTCTGTTCTGCGCTCGACTGTCCTGTTGGCTCATCGCGCGCCTCGCACGACGCGGCCGGCAGCGGCCGAGCGAACGCAGTCTGCCAGGTCGCCGAAGACCACCGACACGCCGATATTGCCGGGCGCATAATGCGCCCATTTGCCGGAATTGGTCATCACCACGCCGTCGAGACGCTCGAGCACCGAGGTGACATAGGTGCAGGTATCCGTAACCGGAATGAGGCCGAACGCATCCATGCCGGCAAGTTCGCCCTCGTCCTGCAATCTCTTGAAAGTGGCGCGCCCGGTGTTGACGTAGATCGGAATGCCCCTGCCCGGCGCCACCTCGCGCAGCATCGCCAGCAGGCGCTTCCACTCCTCGTGCGAAAAATGCGGCGTGCCGAGCGATACGGCCGCAAGCGGCGCGCCGTCGGGGACGCTCGACAGTTTTGCCAGCGCCTGGTCGATGTCGGCGCGACAGATCCGGATCGTCGCCTCCGGCGCCACGCCGCGAAATGCCTCGTCGAGCGTCCTTGCTTCCGGCGTGATGCCGACCGCATGAAACAGCGCCACCGCACCCGTCGTTGCCGCCGCCGCGCCAAGCGCCTTCAGCTGATCCTCGTCGCGCGGCTGCGGCAGGCCCGATATCACAGGAACGCGGTCGCCACTCGCTTGCCCGATGACCAGCCCGACGCCGACGAACAGGGCATCGGCAGGTTCGAAAGAACCGGTCAGCTCGAACAGGATCTGGCCGCGCCGATTATCGGTCAAATGCAGTCCCCAGGCCGGCGCGCGCCCGGTCATCGCGCAGCACAGATCGATGAAATCGCCATAGCGGTTGGTCCGCGCACCGATCACCGAATTGGCAAAGACGATGGCGTTGGACTCGCCCCAGGCGATCTGCTCGCCAAAGCCCGGCCGGAACCGCGTCTGATAGGGCGCGCAGGTGAAGGTCGCCTGGCAGCCGAGTTTTAGATGCGCCTTCATCAGCCGCCGCGCCGGCACCTCTTGCGCGGCCGGCATCTTCACCAGCCCGGGATGGATGAGGTCGAAGGAACCGACATTGAGTGTTGTTGGCACGCGGACGCGGCCGCCGCCCTCGACCAGCCTTTCGACGAAATCGAGGCTGGCCTGGCCGTGATAGAGGCAGCCGTCGATATGCGCGCCGGCAATGTCCAACAATTTGCGCGCGCCGACGGCGTTGGAAAAGGCGACCAGTATCTTCATCGCTGCGGCCACGGCCCGGCCGTGCTCGCCGCCGAGCATCGACTGGTCGCCCGCACTGAGTTCAAGCGTCATCGGGTGTTCCGCTTTCCCGCACTATGCCCGACCATGCTCTCACTGATTGCGGCCCGCCTGGCAAGATCAGTTTGCCGCGATCAGCACCGTGCTCTCCGGCGACCAGCGCAGCACCACTTTTTGCCCCTCCGCCAACCTTTCAACGCCGGTGTTCTGCACGATGACCTTGAGCGTTTGCCCGTCGCGATCGACGAAATAGGTGCTGTTGTTGCCGGCGAAGATGCGCTTGGATACCTGGCCGTGGAGCATATTGGCGTTCGGATCGGACGTCCCCGAATCGGTGGCGATGCGGATGCGTTCGGGCCGCACCGCGCAGCTGGCCTTGGCGCCGGCGGCAAGCGTCGCGCCTGCCCCGGCGGCAATCGCCGTGCCGTCCTGCAGCCGGATGCCGGCGCCGGTGCTCTCGCCGCGAAAAATGTTGGCGTCGCCGAGGAAGGTGGCGGCGAACTCGCTCTTCGGCCTGTCGTAGATCTCCTCGGGCGGCCCCTCCTGCACCAGCCTGCCGTCACGCAGGATGCCGATGCGGTCGCTCATCGTCAGCGCTTCTTCCTGGTCGTGGGTGACGAAGATGGTGGTGATGCCGATCTCGCGCTGGATGCGCTTCAGCTCGATCTGCATGTCGACGCGCAGCGCCTTGTCGAGCGCCCCCAGCGGCTCGTCGAGCAGAAGCACGCGCGGCTTGGTGACGATGGCGCGGGCCAGTGCGACGCGCTGGCGCTGGCCGCCCGACAGCTGGTGTGGGCGGCGGCCGCCGAGCTTGCCGAGTTGCACCAGGTCGAGCGCGCGCTGCACCTCGCTGGCTATCGTTGCCTTGGCTTGCCCGCGCACCGACAGGCCGAAGGCGACATTGTCGGCAACGCTCATATTGGGAAACAGCGCATAGTTCTGGAACACCATGCCGATGCGCCGCTTCTCGACCGGCACCAGCTCGACGCTCTCGCCGCCGATGGCGATGCGGCCGGAGTCGGGGAAATCGAAGCCGGCGATCTGGCGCAGGAGCGTGGTCTTGCCGCTGCCCGACGGCCCGAGCAGCGCGTAGAAACCGCCGTCGGCGAAATCGATCGAGACATCGTCCAGCGCCTTGTGCGCGCCAAAACTGCGCGACAAATTCGCTACCTGCACGCCGGCCATTATTTCTCTCCGCCGAATTTGAAGAATTTTGCCGTGAGCAGCATCAGCGCCATCGAGACGACGATGATGATCGTCGAGACGGCATTGATCTCCGGCGTGAAACCCTTGCGGATCGCGGCGTAGATCTCGACCGGCAAGGTCGTCTGGCCCGGCGTCGACAGGAAGTACGAGACCACGAACTGGTCGAACGACACGGCGAAGGCGAACAGCCCGCCGGCGATGACGCCCGGCATGATCCAGGGCAGCGTGACCCGCGAAGTCACCTGCCACTGGTTGGCGCCGAGCGATCGCGCCGCCTCTTCCAGCTCCGGCGCAAAGGTCTGCAGCCGGGCTGAGACGACGACGATGACATAGGGCAGCGCCAGCGCGACATGGCCGAGCAGGATCGCGAACAGCCCACGGCCGATGCCGACGCCGAAGAAGAAGATCAGCATCGCCGTGCCGGTGATCAGCCACGGAATGGCGATCGGTGGAAACAGCAGCGCTTGCAGGACTTTCTTGCCGCGAAATTCATGGCGATAGAGCGCCAGCGATGCCGCCGAGCCGAGCACCGTGGAGATGATGGTGGTGATGATGGCGATCTCCACGCTGTTCCAGGTGGCCGAGATCAGCTGGTCGTTCTGCCACAACGACGCGTACCACTCGGTCGTCCATTCGAACGGCAACTGGTAGAAGGGCGAGACGTTGAACGACATCAGCGCCATGATGATGATCGGGAGGTAGAGAAAGGCGAGCAGCAGCCAGATGTAGAGGCGCCCACACCATTCCAGGATACGCGTCGTCGCCATCACGCGGCCCTCTTCAACACCGGCGACGCCAATGCCAGGATGACCAGCACGACGGCCAGCAGGATAAAGGACAGCGCCGCACCCAGCGGCCAGTTGAACACGGCGACGAACTGGTCCTCGATGACCGTGCCGTAGAAAGTGCCGGTGCGGCCACCGAGAATACGCGGTTCCATGAAGGAGCCGACGACGGGAACGAAGATCAGCGCCGCACCGGCGACCAGCCCCGGCATCGACAGCGGAATGATCACCCGTTTCAGCATTTGCAGCCGCGAGGCGCCGAGCGATCGCCCTGCCTCGATCAGCGAATCGTCGATGGCCTGCAGCGTCAGGTAACAGGTCAGCACTATGTAGGGCACGTAGGAGTGGACCAGGCCGATGATGACGGCCGGATAGGAATACATCAGGTCGATGTTGATCTTGAACGGCAGCACGGCGTTGAGTGCGGTGTCGAGAATGCCGCCCTCGCGCAGCACCATCGCCCAGGAGAAGATGCGCACCAGGCCGTTCGACCAGAACGGCAGGATGACGAGCAGGAAGATCGCCTCGCGGCTGCGTCCCCTAAACACCTTGGCCAGCACATAGGCCGCGGGATAGCCGATGACGACGCACCACAGCGTCACCTCGAGCCCGAGCCTGAGCGAGGCCAGCAGCAGCGTCCGGTAGAGGCCTTGCGCAAAGAAGGTGGCATAATTGCCCAGCGTGAACGACCACGCCTTTCCCGACAGCGGCAGCTCGGTCATGAAGGAGAAAAACACCATGGCCGACAGCGGCAAGAAGATCGCCACCGTCAGCCAGAGATAAGCCGGCACAAGCAGCGGCAAAGCCGATCGCAATCCGCTCCTCGAACCGGTTGCGACCTGTCCAGCCATATGTTCCTCCCGAAAGCTTGCCGTTACTTTCACCCCGCCCGTTACTTCACATTGACCTTCAGCTCCTGCCACAGCGCCAGATAAGCCTCGCGCTGCGCGTCGCTGATCGGCGCCTGGAACTGGATGCGCTTGGCGACGTCGGGGTCGCCCATCACCTTGCGGTTGAAGGCGTCTTCGGGAAGGGCGGCGACCGCCTTGGCGTTGGCCGACACCGGCGCGCCGACCTTGGTGACCCATTCGACGTAGAATTTCGGGTCGATCATGTAGTTGATGAAGGCCTCGGCGCCGGCGACGTTTTTGGAACCGACCGGGATGGAGAAGGCGTCGAGCCAGGCGACGGCGCCTTCCCTGGGGATGACCAGCGAGACCGGCAGCTTGAAATGCGTCTTGGCGCGGTCGGCCGAGCCGCTCCAATAAGTGCCGATGTCGATCTGATTGGAGGCGACCATCTGGTTCCAGTCGTTTTCCGAGCTCCAGAACGTCTTGATCTGCGGCATCAGCGAGGCCAGCTTCGCCTTGACCGCCTCCATATCCTTGACGTCGTTGATGTTCTGGCCGGTGGCGATGGCGCCGAACTGGACCGCCTCGACCGCGTCGTCGCGGATGGTGACGCGGCCCTTATGCGCCTCGTTCCACATCTCGGCGATGCTGGTCGGCGGCGTCTCGAAGGCTTTCTCGTTGATGGCGAGCGCGGTCAAGCCCCACACCCATGGCACGCCATAGACCTTGCCATCGCGGGCGAGCATCGGCGAGCCTGCCTTGTCCGCGCTGATGTCGGCATAGTTGGGGATTTTCGAGACGTCGATCGGCTGGATCAGCTTTTCCGCCATCGCCTGGTCGTTGAAGGCGGCGTTGATCATGACGACGTCGTAGAGGCCGGGATTGGTCCTCAGCTTGGTCAGCATTTCCTGTTCGGAATTGAAAAAATCGTTGACGACCTTGTTGCCGGTCGCCTTCTCGAAAGCGGCGATGGCCCAGGGCTCGTCGGCGCCGTAGCCCTTCCAGTTGAGCACATGCACCTCGTCGGCGCTGGCGACCAGTGCGGAAGCGAAGACGGCGGTTGCCGTCAGAAAAGCAGTCAGTTTGGGCATGCGCATGTTCGTTCCTCTCATTGTTTGCCCGGTTGGCGGGCTTGTTGCGTCATTTAGGCTGTCATAAATGGGCCTTTTGCTTCCGGCCGTGCACGGATCGATCGTCATGGCTGAGGAATGTCTGGATCTCCTCGTCGGTCGGCGCCGACGATCCGCCATGGCGGGTGACCGAGAGCGCCGCCGCCGCATTGGCGTAACTTGCCGCTTCGAAGGGCGGCACGCCGCGCGACAGCGCGCTGACGAAGGCGCCGATATGGGTGTCGCCGGCGCCGTTGGTATCGACGGCGGCGACCTTGAAACCGGACACGGCCTGCGCGGTGCCGTCAGCCAGTCGCACGAAGCAGCCTTCCGCCCCGGCGCGGATGATGACCGCCTCGGCGGTCGGGCAGTGATTGGAAAGAAGCCGGGCGGCAATGGCCTCGACAGCGCCGGGGCCGGCGATCTCGCCCGCTTCCGTTGTGTTGCAGCTCAGCCAGTTCGTGCGCGCCAGCACCCGGTCGAGAATGGCGCGCGGAACCTCCGATATGACAGGCGTCGGATCGAAGACGAAGGGAATTTCCGCCGGCAGCGCCTCGATCCAGTCGGCCAGCGCGTCGCGGCTCCCGACATAGCTCAGCGTATAGCCGGAGGCGAACACCCAATCATCAGGCGCAACCCGGACCGGCGCCATCATGCCGAGGCTGAGCACACTCTCGGCGCCAGGCCATGACACGAAGGTGCGCTCGGCGTCGCCGCTGATCATGGCGACGCAATTGCCGCTGTCCATCACCGGCGATGGCGGCGTCAGCGTTGCGATGCCCTCGGCGGCAAAAGCGGCACGCAGGAAATCGCCATTCGGTCCGCTGCCGAGCTGGCCGCCGAAGACGACCTTCATGCCGGTGCGACTGGTCGCAACCATCATGTTGAAGCCGCCGCCGGCGACCTGGGCAAAGCTCGATGCGGTCTTTTCGGTGCCGGGCGCCGGCAAGGCATCGATGCGGTAGACATAGTCGACCACCGCGCTGCCGATATGGACGAGACGCCCGCTCATGTCAGGCTGAGCTCCGCTCATGCCGTCGCATCCTTGCCCGAACCGCGTTTCGCCATCCGCACCGCGACCAGATCGGCGGCGAGCGCGCGCACCTGCGCCATGTCGAGCCCTTTGAGCCGGGCGATGTATTCCCTTGGCAATCGGCAAAAGCCGGCGCAGGCGCCTGCCATGCCGGCGGCGATGGCGCCGATCGTGTCGGTGTCGCCGCCGAGATTGGCGCTGATGACGGCCGCCCGCCAGGGATCGCCGCCGGCGATTTCCAGCACGGCGAAAGCCGCCGGAACCGATTCCTGGCTGGCGACGCCGGTGCCGACCAGGTCGACGATCAGCCGGATGCCGTCGGTGACGGCCTTGCCGCGAACCAGGCCCCTCGCCCAGTCGATGCGCGCGGCGATATCGCCGCCGCTGGTCCAGTGACCGTGTTCTGCGCCCTGCCTGGCCGCCACGACCGCGCGATCCAAGGCGGCGCGCCAATCGCCGCCGGCAACGCCGCAGCTGACGGCGGCGGCAACGGCAGCCGCCGCGGCAATGGCGATCGAGGTGTTGTGCGTGGCGCGGCAGGTTTCCGCAACCTTGGCGACCAGCGCGCCGAGCGGCTCCGGCGGCATCATGATGCCGACCGGCGCGATGCGCATCGCCGCGCCATTGGTGTCGCCGCTGCGCCCAGCCTCCTCGGCCGGCACGCCGTCATTGATGGCGTCGATGGCGCGCTTGGTCGAAGGTCCGAGCAGATCGTAGCTGCCGCGCGCCTTGACCTCGCGCTCCCAGTCGAGCAGCGCCTTGACCCAGCGCGTGTGGTCGAAGCCGTCGCCTGAAGCGACCAGGATGCGGCCGAGCAGCAGCGCCTGTTCGGTGTCGTCGGTGACGGTGCCGGCGGACAGGCCCTTCGACACCGGATGGTCGGCGGCGGGCGCGACGAAACCCTCGACAGGACCGTAGAGCTCGACGATGCGGGCCGGCGACAAAAGCTGCGTCGGCATGCCGAGCGCATCGCCCAGCGCCCCGCCGACAAGCGCACCCATCGCCCGGTCGATCGCCGCGGCCATCTCCATGCTCAGAACTCCAGGTGAAGCGCGAAATGCGCCGGATTGAGCAGGCTGGTGACATATTCGATGGCGCGGCCGTCGGCGGCGCGCGTCAGGCGCCGCGTGCGCAGGAACGGCGCGCCCGGCGCGCAGTCAAGAATGGCCGCGTCCTTAGCGCTCAGCATCTCGATATCGACCCACTCCTCGCCGTGATCGGGGACGAGCCCCGCCGCGCGCAGCGTCTGGTGCAGCGAGCCCTCGCGCAGTCCGCGCAGCGGCACGTCCTCCAGTTCGGGCGACAGCGGCAGGCGGCTGCGCTCGATCGAGATGGCATGGCCGTCATCGGCGTTTGAGCGCACCCGGTCGACGGCGATGAAGAACGGGCTTTCGACGCCGAGTGTGGCGGCGAGCTCGGCATCCTGCATGACTTCGAGCCTGAGCGTGCGCGTCTCGGCATTGGCGCCGGCATTGGCCAGTGCCCGCGACCAGCCGACGGCGTCGTCGACCGGCATGCCGTCGAAGGTGACGAACGAGCCGATGCCGACCTTGGTGGTGATCAGCCCGCGGCTCGACAGTTCCTCGAGACCCTTGCGGATGGTGTTGCGGCTGACGGAGAAGCGCTGGACAAGCTCGTTCTCGCTCTGCAGGCGGTCGCCGAAGCCGAGCACGCCGGAGCGGATCTCGTGCTCGAGGACGGTGGCGATCCGTTCCGGCTTGCCGGTTCCGGGAGACGACAGGATCGTGCGACGCGCCATGGAATACCTGTTCAGTAAACCTGTATAATCCTGTTCAATAACGCGATAGGGCAAGTCATGTCAACGGCTCGCGGCCGGCACGTTTTGGGTTCCCGGCATCCCGGGCAAGATTGCCCTGCTGATCACGACGGCCCTGCTGATCACGACGGTTCGTCGCAGGCTGCAATTTTACGGGAACCTTCACCACGCCCGAGCGGTTTTTTCTATAGTCGCGATGCGGCGACGACCGAAAAAATGGAGACAAATGGAGGCAAACCATGCTTACGAAGTTACTCGCGGCGTCCGTGCTCGCCGCTGGTCTGGCCACTTCTGCGATGGCCCAGAGCACAGCCGACCCAGCCGACACAGAGGCTGGCATGGCTCCCGGCAGCGGTAGAAGCGTCGTCATCGACCCGGCCCCGACCGATCCGAACCTGGCCGAGCCGGATGCTGTCGATACCGGGATTACCGGTAGCATCATTGCGGGCCCCGACGGCACGAATTCCAATGCCGATCGGAACTGCCCGCCAAGCCCGCAGGGCGCGATGCCTGATGCCACGCACAAGGCTCCCGGCACCGTTTCACCGACGGTCAACGACAGGCACTGCGGCATGTAGCCGAGATCGATTTCGGGACCAGCGCTTCGGCCGCGGGACAGTGCTTCGTCCCGCGGCCGAAGCGTTATGTGCGAAACCTTTGATGGCAGAGCGAGGCGCCCCCCTCTGTCCTGCCGGACATCTCCCCCACTTGGGGGAGATTGGCTGTCATCACTGATTTCGCCAATCACAAAAGTCGCAAGAAGAGTGCCATCGTGGAAGCTGCCAATCTCCCCCTCGTGGGGGAGATGTCCGGCAGGACAGAGGGGGGCGCCGTAGAGCACCACATCAGATGGCGGCTAGCCCTTGCGCGGCCGGGCAGTCTTTGAACTGGTCACCTTGCCGGCCGCCGGCTCCTTCGGCCGAGCCGGCGCCTTCGGCCGAGCCGGCGCCTTTGGCCGAGCAGTCTTGGCTTTGGGTCCGCTTTCCCCACCGTCGATCTCGGCCGCGGCCTGGTCCCAGTGCTGCTGATGCGCGCCGTCGGGCCGGCCGGCCTGCTCCCAGATCGCGTGAGCCCGCCGGCGAATGCGTTCCTGCCTGTTATCAGTCACTGTTGCCTCCTCGGCTCAAATCGGTGAGCGACAACTTCTAGCTGAATTTTCGACCGGCGTCTTGGGGGCTTCGGCCCAGATCGGGTCGGCCAGAGTCGGGTCGGCCTGAGTCTGGTCGGCCTGAGTCTGGCCCGCCTAAATCGGACAGGACCGCGACCCCGAGGAGTGCCGCCTTTTTGGTGATCAGCCCCGCCAGATCCGCTTCCGAGCGCTCCGTTCCGGTTTGCTCACGCACGGCTGCAATCAACGCCTTCATCGACAACAGGGCAGAGCCCCGTTCGGCAAGCAGCTTGTCGACGGATGCGGCCACATCGCGTGATTCGACATGCGGCAACATGGAAATGGCTCCTTCCGTCCCGCCACGAAGACGATCGACAGCCGGCTGCCTGCCGGCGAGCCGCCGCTCTTCCCGCGTCTTCCCGGGAGAGCGGCGGGTGAAGGTCAGTCGATGACCTGCACGATCCTGCGGGTGCCGGGATCGACCAGCACGGTGCGACCGTCGACGACTACGTATCTGTATTCGACGTCGGGAACCTCGTGAAGTTCAACCGTGTCGGGCAACGTGGAACCGACGTTGAGTTCCACGCCCAAGAGGCTGATCGACGCCAGCGGGTGCCTCTCCACATATTGGCGGACGACCGTCTGCTGCTCGGGCGTGATAATCACCTGGTCTGCGGTGGCGACGCCGACACCGGCCAGCAAAGCCAGCCCGGCGGCGGCAGGAACAAGGTGGATTTTCATCGTCTTCTCCTGTCTGGTTTGCGGGCTCTGCTGTCCTCAGTCGGGACGACTCAGCCCAAAAGCCAACGTTTGACGAAACCGTCTTGTTCCGTAGAGCGCCGACTAATTGATCGCCGCGTTGGCTGGCAGTGGCCCGCGATCTTGGTCGCCCAAGCGCGCGGGCCGATCGGTTTTGCCCGATCAGCAGCGATACCGGAGGGGGGTGATATCGACTGCTTCGAAAACAACATTTAGTCATAACTAATGTTCCGCCCCCCAGCAAAAAAGCTGCCGGCGCAGGCACCGTCAGGTGCGAGACCGGCAAATGCTCTCAATCTATGGTTTCGGCGGCTGCGCCGGGACCTCGCCGGGCTTGAGCACCGGTGTCCTGCCTTGGTCTGGCGGCGGTGCGGCCATGCCCTGATCGCCGGTCGGCGGCGGCAGCAGCACGCCGTTGCAGGGTTCAAGCGTGTCGGTCAGGTTGTTGTTGTCACCGTTGTTGACGGGCGGCGGCGGCTGCTGCTGGCCGTTCTGCGGCTGCGCCTGGCAATGGCCGGCACGCGCCCGGTCTTGTGTCTGGTTATCCGTCTGGGCGGCAACCGGCGCCGCCAACACCAGTGCGCCGAGCAGCGTGATTGGCAGGAATGCGAAAGGTTTCATGTCGAACGCCTCCGCGCGAACGATCGCCTCCTTGCCAAAGCCGGTTGGCGGCGATTGGTTCCCGCCTGCAGCAAGCCGCCCGGCTCAATCGCGCCGGCGCGGCATGTTGGGGAATCGTTAATCAGCGATTGCTACTATAGCGGAATGACCAAGAACCTCGGAAACGCCGAAAGAAGCGCTCCAAAGGAGCCGGCAAGCAACTCCGCCCTGAGCCGGCTGGCGCCAGCCTTGTTTCCCCTGGCAGTCGTCGCACTTGGCTATCTCATCGGCTGGCAGTTCTTCGGCTTCTAGAGCGGGGCCTCTGGCCTGCAACCGCCAATCGCCAACGCTGGCGATTAGCCAAATCCCACCACGCCTTCGTCATCGCAGGGCAAGCAAGGAGCGAAGCGACGCGGCGCAGACCCTGGGATGACGAAGTGGAGGGGTGGTTTGGCTAATCCTAGAGGCCGTGGGACCTTAGCTGCCGGCCGGTGGCCGGCCAATCGCCAACGCTGGCGATTGGCCAAATCCCACCATGCCTTCGTCATCCTAGGGCAAGCAAGGAGCGACGCGGCGCAGACCCTGGGATCCATGCCGTTACGCCAGCCGAAGAATGCAGCGGCCCAGAACGGCGCTTGCATCCGCAACCCTGCTCGTTACGCTTCCGCGCCGCGTCGCTTCGCTCCTTGCTCCCCCTGGGAGAACGAAGACCCACTAGTCCGGGAAAAAGAACACCGGCTCCTCGCATCGATGGACCCGGCATTGACCGTCAAGCGTCCTGACATAGGCGGCGACAGGCACTTCGGGCCAGTCGCACTCATTGCCGTATTGGCGGACATATCGATCATAGGTGTTGCGGCCGGTGGTCAGGACGATCGCGCGCCGGCTCTGGATCAGCTGCTGCGCCTCGTCGCATGTCATGGTGCGCGCATCCGGCCGGCCGTAAGCCATGCTTGTGGCGGCGAGCAGGATCCCTGCGGCTGTCGCGACGATTGGGCGAGCTGGCATGGTAGATCCTCTCAAGGGTCGTGTCCAACGCGCACCTTCGCCCGTGGTTCCGCAACCTTCGGCTTTTAGCGCATCGGCCCACCTTGGTGGTCGCGCGAAGAGACGTCGCGGGAAGAGACCTTGGATCAGGCGTCGGCTGCTTCTAGCACCAATCTCCAACGCTGGCGATTAGCCATACGCTACTACACCTTCGTCATCCTGGGGCGAAGCAAGGAGCGGAGCGACGCGGCGCAGACCCTAGGTGTTTGATCCCGGACTTTAATGGCGCATCATCGCAATCCGAGAACCGGTTCCTCGCATCGATGGAGCCGACATTGACCGTCAAGCGTCCTGATGTAGGAGGTGACGGGCGCTTCGGGCCAGTCGCACTCATTGCCGTATTGGCGGACATATCGATCATAGGTGTTGCGGCCCGTGGACAGGACGACGGCGCGCCGGCTCTGGATCAGCTGCTGCGTCTGTTCGCATGTCATGGTGCGCGCATCCGGCCGGCCGTAAGCCATGCTTGTGGCGGCGAGCAGGATCGCTGCGGCTGTCGAGACGATTGGGCGAGCTGGCATGTAGATCCTCTCAAGGGTCGTGCCCAACGCGCACCTTCGCCAGTGGTTCCGCAACCTTCACCCGGGTCTCCCGCAAGAGGCTGTTGCTGCGGCGCAATAATGCATGTCGCGCAAAAGCATGCCCTCGGGCCTGAACCGAGGGTGTGCAGCGGTTTTGCAATAACGACATGCATAAAACAACAACCTAAAGCGCGTCGCATGCGGCCGGTCAAACGCGACGCGCTTTAAGACAGGCGCGATCTCACTCCTCCTTCTCGGGCTTGAACCGCCTGACCACCACTTCGAAGACGATGTCCGAGATCCACATCGCCGAGACGCCGATGAGGAACGCCGCGGCCAGCGTCGTGGTGTCGTCGTTGGCTGGAATCGCCAGGCCTGTGGCGCGGAAGTAATGCACCACCGGCAAGGTCAGGTAGGCCGCCGCCAGCGCGCCGCAGATCGGCGACGCCACCATCTCGCGAACCTTGTAGCGGTGGCGCGACAAGGCTCGCAAAATTCCGCCGGAAAGGCCGGCGACCACCACCGGCGCCTTGATGCCGAGCGCGTCGAGAAGTTCCTGTATCATGGCTTCCACCCGCACCATCTGGCGCCCTTGCCGTTGTAGGCATTGATTTCGTCGAGCTCCGGCCGCGTCATGGCGGCGACGACGGCGGCGGACGCACGACGCGGCTGGTTGTGGTCGCACCAGACCTGGCGCGCCGGCGAAACCGGCGTTGCGCACCCGGCGAGCAGCAGGCCGCCAAACAGCAGGCACTTGGGCAACAGGCACCCGAGCAGCAGCATCAGCGCTTTGACCATCGCATCGCCTCCCGCCGTGCGGCTTCGTCCGGCAGGTCGCGCGCCGCGCGTTCGGCATCGGTCGCCTCGCGGTCCATTTCGAGGCGCTCCTCGACGGCAACGAGTTTTTCTGCCGCTCGCCTGGCCGCATCCTTGTTGGCCCGACCGCCGGCGACAAACAGGCCGATGCCGCCGACGAGCGCGGCAAAAATCGCCAAGATCGTCGTGTTGCCGGCGAGCGCGCCCAGCATGGAAAGCACCCACATCTCAATTGCCCTCCACGGCAGGCTGGTTTCTGACAAGGCCGGCGACGCCGTCGCGCACGACATTGATCAGGATCTTGAGCAGGGCCAGCACCCCGGTGATTTTTAGCGCCAGGGCGGCGTCGATGCCGAACAGCGTCCAGTCGAAGCCGACCAGGCCGGTGAGCAGCAGGATCAGCACATTGATCAGATTGTGCGCGGCGTTGGTATTGAACCAGTTCATGGCTTTGCCTTTCGAAACCAGGAGGGGGCCTTTCGAAACAGGGAGAGGATTGCGGCGACCAACGGAGCCAGCACTGCGGCCCATAATCCGGACAACGATCCGGAAAACGGTCCGGAAAACGGTCCGCGCCGCACTCCGGCTTTGCCCGGCTCTGCCTTGGCGGGCGTGAAACCGTTCGGTTGCGGCGGCTGCGGGATCGGAACCGGCGCCGGAGGGGGCGGCGTGTCCCTGATCCCGGACCATTTGCGGAATGCCTCGGCAAGCCGGATATCGTAGGCGTTCTTCGCATAGGATGCGCCATTGTAGCCCTTGGCGAAGCCGGCCCAGTCATGCTTGCGCAATTTGCCGTCGAGCCGGTTGGCGGCGATGAAATTGACCGCCGCCGCCAGCTGCAGCGCCTCGTCCGCCATCATGGCTTCGACCATGGCCTGCACGGTGGGGAAGCCGGCCGCCCTGAAATTCTCGCCGAGCACCTGGCCGAGCCCCCATGACGCCGATCTGAGCGCCGCCGTCTCGTCGATGGCGCAGGCGGCTTTCAGGCGCGGATAGCTGTCGCGGGGATAAGGCTTTTCGCCCCATTTGGCATAGGCAAGGCCGGCCGCTACCGCCCTTGCCCGAGCCGCGCCCGCCAGATTGCGGTAAAACACATGCGGCTCGAACAGGATGACCGGCCGGTCCTGGGCGTCGAAGCCATGCCCGCTGGTTTCGACATCGAGAAAGGCGTGGATCTCGTCTTCGCCGACGCCGATGCTGGCGCCAAGTCTTGGCAGATCGAGATCGTCGAGGCGCCTGGCGGCGCCCTTGAACGTCATGTCCATGGTCTTGGTCCTTTCCCAGGTTGATGTTTGCAGGCGCCAGCTTGATGTTTGCAGGCGCCCGGTTGATGTTTGCAGGCGCCCGGTTGATGTTTGCAGGCGATTGTGTGAAATGGCCCCAAACTGTGGGGATTGGCCGATGTCGCAACACGAAGGAACGGCGCGCTGGACGGTGAAGGCCGAGCTCTGCGCGGTCGGCCGCGACAAGCCGCTGCTTGTGGCGCTGGCGGTGATCCTGTGCCTCTATTGCGGGCTGATAGCCGGGCCGATCGTCTATGCGTTCCTCGCCTTCCAGGGCATGGCGAATTCCTTCAACTGACGGCATTGACCAATTGAGAACAGCTCGATCCGTCTTGCCATCGGGATGGAAACCGCTTAGCCGGAATAAACTGCTCCCATGAACCGTCCATACCCCATGGGGATAGGTGCGGGAGGGCGCGTGACAATCAGGATCAGGCTTCCGGGCGGGACACTGAAGATCAAGAAAAAGGACGAGCTGCGCCGCCGCGAGCAGAAGCGCCAAGTCCCGGTCTGGCGGCTTGGAGACTATTTCATCGTCTGGTGGCCGAGCAGCATTTCGGATCGTCCGTCCGGACGCCCGCCAAAGGGAGTGGGTGAATAGTGAATAGTGAAGAAGGTGCTCTCACTCTACTCACCACTCACCACTCACTACTCACTACTCACTACTACCATTCACCATTCACCATTCACCCGCCCGGACCGTTCTTGGAACCGGTCCCGGAAAACAGCCGCAGAAAGAATCAACGATCAGCCCTTGACTCTTCCGCCACGGAAGCTCTCTAGGTCGCTGCATTGCACAACGGGGGTTGGGAGCAATGGCAGTGCGTATCAGGTTGCCGGGCGGCACCTTGAAGATGAAGGTATCGGGAGTTGCGCGAGCGTGAGCGCGCCCGCCACATCCCGGTTCTGAAGCTGGGCTCGCTGTATTTCAGCTGGTGGTCGAACCGGCCGCGTCCGTTGAACGACCAGCCCGACGACGATCCAAACCGATCTCAGGCAGCGCCTTGACGGCCCGAAAAAAGCCGTCCTCGGGCGGCTGCGCTTGAACCCTTCCGGTCAAGCCAGCAAACGCGCGCATCGGCGGTTGACTCTTCGGCTGGGGAAGTTCTCTAATTGCTGCATCGCACATCATCATTGAATTGCACAGCGGAGTTGAACCGATGGCCGTGCGCATCAAACTGCCGGGCGGCACCTTGAAGGTAAAAGTCTATCGCGAATTGCGGGGGCGCGAACGCGAGCGCCGCGTACCAGTCATGAAGGTGGGTTCGCTGTATTTTGTCTGGTGGTCGAACAGCCAGCCTCACAACAAGCCGCAAGACAGCCGTCATTAGCCCATTGCCATTCGCCCGCGCCTTGGCGCAAGCGAATGGTTGGCGCTCTATGATGGGACAACGCTCATTGATGAGCGAAGGCATCATTTCATTTCACCAGGTCGCGGTCCGGCCGCACCAAAGCGTCGGCCGGAACGTCCGACCGTACGATTGAGCCGGCTGAAATTATCGCCCGGTCGCCGATCGTGACACCCTTCATTATCATGGCACTGTTGCCGATCCAGACATCATCTCCGATTGTGATCGGTGCTGAGCGGATGCCTGGGTCGACGCGCGGGTGGCCTTCGCGAAAGATGGCCTGCATCTGCGCAAAACGCTTCTGCGGGTCCATGGGATGCGAGTTGGTATCGTGGATCGCCACCCCCCACGAGACGTGGACATGTTTGCCGATCTTGATCCCCACCGGATCCGATGACCAAATCGTCGAGCCTGGACCAAGGTAGAACCAGTCATCGATATTGATCCGACCCTCATGGGCAAAGACCTGCAGATGTCCGTCCAGATGGCTGTCCGCGCCGATTGAGACCCGGGACCTGTCGCCATGAATATTGAAGATCTCCGCCCCGGCACCGAACTTCGTGCGCGGCCCGATGACGGCATTCTCCCTTGCGGCGCCTGTGGCGATCCAAGACGAAAAGCGGCGGCGAACAGCGAGAATGGTGGAGAAGATACGCATTTGCGAACATCTGCCACACGCCACCATTTCAGTCTAGGCATCGAAGAGACCCCGACGCACCATTTGACGCAGGCATTCGGCGTCGTAGGTGGCATGGCGCCGGCTGCATTCGGATGCAGCTCGTCCGACATGTACAGTGTCGACGTGAGGTAGCCCATGCGCTCGATCTTGGTGCCGACAACGACCCACTCCTCGCCTTTCCGGAGTTTGGCTACCGTCTCACTCTTGTGCTGAATTGCCTGTGCCATTTGCCTATCCCCTCTCCGCGACATATTCGATGAAGCGCAAGGCGTTGCTGTCATGGCCGACGTCGTTGAAGTGAAGCCCCTCTTGATAGGCTCCAGCGTCGATATAATCGAAACCATCAATCGGGATCGTCAGCACGTTTCGTGACCGGTATGTCTGGCGGATAACGCCAAGCGCCGCGTCGTAAGTCCGCCCTCCAGTGTAGCTACCATCCCAGGCCGAAGACGGGCGCGTCGGCGGCATCGCAAGGATGCGAGGTGTGGCAGCTGCCTCCAGCGTATTAAGCACCGCAGTGATGTTCGTTGAAATCGTAGCCGGCGCGGTACCAAAACTGTCGTTGATGCCAAGCGCGAGTATCGGCACGATCTTGCCGCCAGCATAGCTCGCTTGGACGATTGCTGATGTAAGGCGCGCCATATTAAACGACGCGAAGGTATAGCTCCCATGCGCGGCGCGCAGTGAGCGCAGTCGAGGACGGGATCCCGACACCTTGATTCCAAGACGGATAAGCCCGGTTATTTCGACAGGGCCGCCTACCGCCGTCAGTGTGTAATTGCCGCTGGCAGCCTGCCCCGTCATCGACGGGCCGGAATATTGATCGAGCGCCAGAGCGCCGGCAGCATTGACGGTCTTGTACGCCGCGCCACCGTCGAAAGCGAAGGCAAGCGAACCTTGACCGGCGTCCCGGGTGTAGTGGACATCGACCTGTTCATAGGCTCCAGTGAACGCCAGGGACGCGCCATCCGCAAGGATGATGCTTTCGCCAAGTGGCCCGCGCGTTCCCGTCGAGACGGTTCCGCTGGTCGCAACGCCATAGAAGTCCGGCGTGTAGGTGGAGCTTGGCCGCAGCGCCGTCATGCCCGGTTCGTCATCGGCAATGCCGAGATTGGCAAACTGCGTCACCCGATTGAACCAGTGCGCCGGGCCGTTACTGGCCAGCGCCCAATGACCGATGCTGTCGCCGATCAGGCAGAGGACATCGTTGTTGGCGATATGCTCTGCCATCTTGGCGCGGAAGCCGTCATAGAGATTGAACAGCGACGGGCGAGCCGGAACGAAGAACCGCCGGCCGCCGACGAACGGCTTTCCTGGTCCCCAAAAACCGTCGCCTGACTTAGGCATGGCCGTCAGCGCGAAGCTGCCGGGCGGCACATACGGGTTTGGATGGGCAGCAGCGGCCGAGGCAAAGATTGCGGTCGCGTCAACGACGCCATTCGGGTCGGCGTCCGCCAGCAGGTTCATGCCGGGGTTCTGTGTGCCGCCTGTCAGAGCCCGCGCAGCGTCGGCGATGAGGCCAGTTTTGATCGTGAACGCAACCTCATAGCGGTGCAGGGTCGATGATGCCACAATAGCGCCGTTCGACAGCACGCCAGACCTGATCCATCCGGGGATGCCTTGCGGGTTGACGCTGTTCTGAAACTTGTAGCCGCCGCCGCTGATTGCCGGATACTGCCCCGCTGCAATCGGTATGCTGAGGGGGATTTCGCTCACACCATTGGCCAACGTGATCTGATGCGTGCTGATCACGTTGACGGTTAGATCGCCATTGTACTGGATGACGTGAATGTTGGCCGTGCCAGCCCCGCTGGCACCGACATCGATTTCCGTGATGTAACCATCGGCCGGCGCTGGCGTTTGCATGACGACGCTGTAATTCGCCGGGGTATTCGTGCCGGTGTTGACCAGGTTCGGCCAGCCGACCACCTGCTCAGTGCCGACGATGTCGACCAGATCGTTTGCGGTGTCGTAGGCAGCGCGCGCCTTTGTGCCGACTTCGCCCGTGAAAGTGGCTTTCCATTGCGGACCATTGAAAAAGTCAACGGTCTTGGCTGTGTTCGACGTGGGAACCGTCGCCGTGAACCACTTGCTTTCGCCGTTCGGAATGGCCCCCGCCGTGTAATACCACGTGCCGGCTCCTGTCCGTTGCAGGCCCATGACGCTGCCGGCCGGCTTCAGGATCGAGAGACCCGAGTTGACGGAAGACGGGCCGGCAACGACAGGGATGGTTTGTTCAGAGACGAGAGTTAACGTGCCATCGCCCTCGACCTGGGCAATGACGATACGGATTGTTCCTGCCCCGGCACCGAAGCCGAGTTCCAGGCTCGAAAGAAACTCATCGACAGCCGACAGTGAGCCCGGCCAATAATAGACGCTGGTATTGGTAACAGCCGTGCCGCCGACGGAGCCCGTGATCAGGACCGGCCCAACCGTCCGCGACCCGATCAAGGCGACAACTTCCGCTGCCGAAGCGCGAACGCCTGTGTCGACCGCAACAGGCCCGGCCGCCACGATGTACATTCCCATGATGCCGGCGCCGACTTCGGTCCAGAAGTATTCACCAACCTCAACATTCCGGGCGAGGACCGCCGAAGCGCTGGCCCCGGCAAGACCAGCAGACGCCGCAAAACTGAAAGCTGGCGCGACCGTGTAGGAACCGGGTGCCGTGATCAGGATCATCGTCACAGCACCGCCGGCGACGATGAAGCGTCCTGCGGCACCAGAACCGGCGCCGCCGGTAAACGCCAGATCGAACGTGCCGTTCGTGCCGCCGGCGCCGCCGACCAGGGCACTGAAGCCAGCCACGCCGAAGCCGATCGCGGCTACGATCGTCGGGAAGATGCCCTTGCCATACAGCGACGCGTCGCGTGCCGCCTGGGCGCCGGCCAGGTTGGCCGCCGTGGAAGCGACATCGGCGGCGGTCTGTCCGGCATTGGCAGCGGAGGTGGACGCGCTGGCGGCGGCCTGGCCGGCGCTGGCCTCGGTGGCATGCTTCAGCACCTGCGTTTCATCGCGCAGCGTCACCACCGCACCGACCACCTGCGAAATATCGGGCGGCACGAACGGGGCAATGGTGATGGCGTCGCTGCCCACCACCGGCTCGTCGGCGCTGAATTCAAACACCCGGCCGGCATTGATTGTCCCAACCTGGGTGTGGACCGTCGTTCCTTTCTGCAAGGTGCGGGCGGTGCGGGCGTCGGCGGCGCGGAACCATTCGCCTTCGCTCACCGTGTAGATGCCGTTCTGCGTCGGGTCGGCCTGGTCCTTGACCAGCACGCGGTCGCCGACCTCAGCCGGCACGCCGTCGATGGTCTGCAGGCGATGGAGCAGGATGCTTGCCGTGGTCGCCAGGCGCACGGGTTCGCGTTCGCCGGTCAGAAGTCGAACGGCGGCAGTTGCGGGTCGGGCCATCAGGCTTGCTCCATAAAATAAGCCCCGCGAAGCGAGGCTCGACAGTGCTATGATTCCAGCGCGGCGGGACGCGCCGCCTATGGCACATCGGCGACTAGCCGCCGCGGGTGCGGAGCAGACCCTGAGATCCATTCCGTGACATCGGAGCGCTGCTGCGGTGCAGAACCTTTGATCGCGGAGGGACAGCGCCCGCCCCCTCTGTCCTGCCGGACATCTCCCCCACAAGGAGGGAGATTGGCCTTCATCACTGATTTCGCCAACCACCAGCCTTGCAAAAAAGACGCTGTCCGCGAAGCTGCCGATCTCCCCCCAAGTGGGGGAGATGTCCGGCAGGACAGAGGGGGGCGCGCAGGATCGCTACGGAGCGCTTTTATCCTGAACCGCCGCAGCGACCTACGGCAATCCGCCGACGCGCTTGCCAACGCGCCTGCTTGTCCCGGCGATTGTCAGTCCCAACGCCATGCCGGCGCAGTCGGCAACCCAGTCGAGCCCATCCAGGTCGCGCCCGATCAGTTGCGCGCCCTGAAGCACCTCGATCGCCGCGCCGGTAAAGGCGAGAAGAACAATCAGCCTTGTCCTGTGTCCCGGCCAGCCGAGGCTTCCCAGGGCCGCCAGCACGGCGAAGGCGATGGCGTGCTGCAGCTTGTCGTCGTGAAGCGTGACGGCCGTGCCGAGATCCGGCAAGAACCGCGCCGGCAGAAGCGTGAGCAGGAGAACGCCGGCCAACGTGATCGGAAAAACGATCCTTGCCAGCATCGGAAAAGAATCTAGGCGCAACAAGGTAAGGTCAGTCCTTCATCTGAGAAGCCTGGATGGGCGAGGTGGATTTGCCAATGATCGCATCAGCGCTTGGGAATTTCAAATCCAGAACCACAAGTCTGTGTTGTAAGAAAGGCCGCCGTCGCTCTTATCGCCCTGGAAACGACCCCATGCCTGTGAGGGGCTTTAGGTTCCAATAAAAAAGCCCACTAACATGAAGCAGCCATTAAAGATGCCGGTGGGGCTGACGGCAACGCAACAGCCCAGGTGACGAGAAGAACCTGGCCAGGTCGCCGGTGCCGACATCAGTTTTGCGTCGCCGAGACGCCAGCCAGCCGGGCGAGCGCAACCCTGTCGTCGGGCGTCAGATCAGCAAGGCGGTCGTCGCCCGAAGCGGGCCCATTCGGGTTTTCCGCCGACAGATCAGTGCCATCAGCGCCTGTGGTTTCACCGCCACCGGCCTGCGCGGCCGGCGCAGTACCCAGCATTTCGGCAGCGCGCTTCGGGTCCTTGGCGAGCATCGCGTGGGCGAGCGCCTTTGCCGTGTTGCTGCGCCAGCCGGTTTCTGCCAGCTGCCGGGCGACCGGGCTGCCCATCTTGGCGATGAAGTCGAACCCGCTCTGCCTGATCGCCTCGAACGTCGCGGTGTCGTCCGGGTCGCTCCGCGCGATGGCATTGAGCTCCGCAGCCTGCGCCTTGGACCATTCGGCCTGCTCATAGTCCTGGCGGCGCGCATATTGCTGTGCGGCCATGCGCGCCGACCCGGCCAATCTCATCGCCTCTTTTTGCCTGATGAACCTGGCGCGTTCACTTTCCGGCATTTTTGGCACGGTGCTGTCGAAAATCTTGTCGAACAGGCCGGGCTTGACGACACCGTTGCGTGCCTGGCCATACATGGCGTCGTGCAGGCCGCGGCCGTCGGCCGGCGCATTCTGGATCGCTTCTTTCTCGGCCTGGGCAATCTGCCCGTTCAGCTCGCGGCCGATGACCTCGGCGTCGAACGCATCCTGCTGCTGCTTCTGCTGCCGGAAACGCTCGGCGACGGCCGAGAGTTCGTCGCCAAAGCCCTGCATCGCGGCGCCGACCGGCGAGCTGTCGGGATAGGAAACCACGCTGCCGCTGTCGAGCCGGCGCTGGGCGAGCTGGAGGGGGATGGTCGCCATCAGTAAAGCCCTCCGCCGGGCGCCGGCGGAAAGGCGCTGTTGCCGAACGTCACCGCTTTCTTCGGGTCGTACAGTCCGGAAAGGCCGGACACGAGATTGCCGCCGGCCCTGAAGATCGAGGCAGCCGCCGCCTGCCTGCCGGAAAAGCGCGAGATCGCGGCCTGCGTGGCGAAATTGTTCTGGCGCAGCTGCGAGCCGTACTGGATCGCCTTGATGTCGAGCTGGCCCTGCCTTGCATTGGCGGCGTGCACCTCGCTCGGTGAGCCTGACAGGGCGACGCCCGAGGCGCCGGCCCGGGCGCGCGCCTGCGACAGCAACAGATCCTGCTTGTGGCGCTCCTGGTCCTGCTCGAAGGCGGCGGCTTGCGCGTCGGCCTGCGCCTGCTGCTCATAGGCTCGGGCCTGGTAGTCGGCCATCTGCCGCGACTGCTGGCCTTCGACCAACGCGCCGCCGACCGAGAGAGCCGTGCCGATAAGGGCAAGCGTGCACATGGTCAGCCGCGGCCTCGGCCACGCAGCGAATATCGACCCGCGATGCCTCCGACCGGCGCGCCAAGCGGCGGTCGTGGGTCGAGCGCGCCGCCGGGGCTGAGCAGCGACAAAAGCAGTCTGTCGGCCTGGATCGCTGCCGCGCTGAGACGAGCCGGAGCTGTCGCTCGCGGCCCGGTCACGGCGGCGCGCCGGACGGCGGTCGGGTTGATTTTCAGGTTGGCGACGCCGGCGGCGTCGAGCTGGCTGTTGACGGTGGCGACGGCACCGCGCAAGGTATCGGCGTCGAACAATTGCTGGCGCAGCTGCTCGACCAGCCAGTGGGCCATGCGCCAGCGCTCGTCGAGGGAAGCGGCGTTTGCCCTGATCTCGTCGGCAAGTGCTGCGATGTCGACGCAGTCTTCGCTTTGCGCGGCGGCACGGCGCTCGTTCGCCGCCTCACGGGTTTTTTCCAGCAGCGCAACGACGGCGTTGGCCTCGGAGAGCGCAATGCGCGCCGCCACCAGGTCGCCACGGCCGAACATCGCACGACCCTTGGCCTTTTCCAGTTCCTGTTTGCGGGCGGCAGCAGTTTTGAGGTCGCTGTCGAGCAAGGCGATGACGGCAGCAAAATCGGCAGCCGTCCGCGCCCTGCCGAGAGCTTCGGCATGCGGGGATGGGGTCATCGAAGCGGGGTCCTTTTAAGGGAGTGATGGAAGGGCTGAGCGCGCAATCTCCCCCCTCGAGGGGGGAGATCGGCAGTTTGAACTACGCCTCACTGTCGAACACCGGCGTGAACGCGCGGATGGTGCACGGTGTCGGGTTGGTATGGCGGATTCTCACCCGCCCCTGCCCTTCCCAACTATCGTCGATCGGCACTTCCACATTCCCGGTGAACAGGTTGGCCGAACTGTCAGGGGTCACGACAGAGGGAATACGAACCGGCTCCCACCGCCCACGCTGCATGGAAGTAATCTCCAGCCCGGTCGTATCCGTCTCGAACAGCGACAGAATGACCTTGGCGACTTTCTTGCGCCGCCCAACGATCGAGCCATCCCTGCCGCCGACATCGAGTTCCAGCGTGTCGGCGCCCGCCTCATACGGCAGGCCCACCTGCCATTTGGCGGCAGTCGCACCACCAGGCAAGGAAACCGCCCCAGTAGCCACGACAAGGCCCTTGTAGACCACGCCATCCGCCAGGGCATCGACCGTCTCGCCGTTGAGATGATCGAGCCCTGTGACCGTTCCTGTAGCCACACCGCTGTAGGTCAGACCGCTATCGACCTCAAATGCGTCGGCAATCTCGCCATATTCGAACGGCGCCGACTTGATTTCGATAGTACGCCTGGTGGCGCCGCCGATGGTGCGCTTGACGATCAGCCACAGATCGTCATTGCCGTCCTGCCCCGGCGTCACCACGGCGCTCTCGACCACTCCCCATGCTGAATCTGAGAACGCGGAACTGGAGAAATACCCGGCGATGCGATGCCGGTGCATGCCGCGGACTTCCTGCGAAGGCTGGTGCGTGTATCCCCCCAACTCGCCATTATCGAGCGGGAACCACAGCAGCGGGTCGGGATCGGTCTGGAATGCCAGTTCGACGACACCCTGCTTCGGGATATGCTCGGAAACCTGCCCGACATCCTCCGAGGTGAATTTGCCGGTCGCGCTCTGGGTCAGTTCTGCAATCGATTTGCGCGACCTGGTGACGAACAGGAACGATTGCCCGGCATCGACAGGGCGCAGCGGCGCGCAGCCAAAGGTGCGGGAGCGGCGGTTCTTGAACGATGACGGCGTCAGCGCTTCGTCGATGCCCGAGCCCGACAGCGCCCGGATTCCGCCAAGGGTGCCAATGATCAGCGCCCCGTCGGATTCCGCAATCCAGGTGATATCGTTGGCCTGGCCGCCGCCGGCCTGGACGAATTCAAGCGCGTCGTCGTCCTTTTCGCCGGTGGCGAAATTCTCGAAATCGCCGGTTGCCGAGGCATAGACGGAAAATTTTCGGCTGAAGGCCAGGCGCTCCTCGTACAGCGAACCGCTCTGGACATATTTGCCGGGAACGAAGGTGCCGAGGCGCCAGCGGGCGATCGGGCTGAGATTGGGCAGCGCATGCCCATACAGCCTGACCTTGACCACGGTCGCGCTGCTGCGGCTGGTGATGCGCGCCCAGCGCCAGACGGCGTCCGAGCCGAGCAAGCGAATGGTCCGGCCGACATCGCTGGTCTGGAAGCCGGTGCCGTCATTGATGCCGACGATCGAGGATGCCGTGAGATCGAATGGCGTCTGTGTATCGCCATCCTCGTGCCAGCCCATCTCGGCTATGTCCATGTTGTCGTCGCCTTCGGATCCGTTGAGCACTATCCGATAGGACTGATAGGCGGTCTCGTTCTGGAACTCATAAAACCGCACCTCGCCGCGCGACCAGCCGGTTTCCGCCGTCCGGCTATCAAGCGAGATCCAGTTGGTGCCATCGAAGCCCTGGAAATCCCATGACACCGGTGCTCTGGAGCCGCCGTTCGCCCTAGTCTGTATCCAGTAACCGTCGCACACCTTTGTCGCGGTGCCTGCAAAATCATAGGACACGTCGCCGGTGGTCGTACCGAACGTTATGACTGTCTTGTTGTCACGGTCGAACGCGAGATATGCGGTGCCGGCGCTGGATGCAGCGGTGCCGGTTGGCAGCGTATTGCTGGTCATCGCCGGATGAACGGCGCCTGTCTCGGCCGGCGTCAGCGTGGTCGCGCTTGTGTTGATGTCGTCATAGGGGCCGTCGAGAAAGACGAACTCGGCCAGCGTCCATGCGGTGTGCGCCGTGCGGGTGAGAACCTGCGGCAGGTGGTTTTTGTGGGTGATCCACATCTGGTCGGCGGACTGGACGAATTGCAGGTCGAACAGGTCAGCCTCCAGGTATGGCGTCACCACTTCAACCACCCCGACGCGGGCGCCATAGGCATGGACGCGGATGTAGAGATCGCCGAATTCGAGCGCATAGGCCTGGTCCGCCGAGAAGATGAACGGGATCAGCCGCGTCGCTTTGGAAGAATCCCTCACCTCGGCGCAGAAATAGGTGCCGCCGCGCTTCCGGATGCCACCATGGGGAAGCGTCAAAAAGTTTTCGCAGCGGGAGAGCGCGGCCCTGTATAGGTCGAGCGAGGCGCGAGCGTGCAATCGCGGTGAGATTTCGCCACGGACGAAGGTGTCCTGGATGGGATAGAGCATCGTCATCAGGCGCGCCGGAACCGGTTGTCGCCGCGCTGGACCGCCCAGGACGACGTTGAAAACCTGCCGCCACGTTGGATGGCGTTGGCGTGGAACGCCGCGTCCAGCGCCACGCTATAGGCACCGCGGGCGATGTCGATCATGCCCGCCTTGTGGGTCAGCGGATGCGCGATCTTGACGGCAAGCGCTGCAACCAGCACTTCGGTGAACGTCGCGTCCCAGTCGTTCGGATCGGTGAGGTTGGCGATATAGCGGATGATCAGCGGGCTCGATTGGTCGGAATAGATCAAGCCGGCTTCCTGGCGCCACGCGATCGGCACGCCATCCGGCTCGCCATTGTGGGTCAGCGGCAAAGGCCGCAGGCAATCCACGGGCAATTCATAGGCAAAGTTCAGCGTGCCCGCGCCACTGCCGGTATCGGACCCGGCGACGGCGGCCGCCAGGATTGCGAACACCCAGGCATGTTTCATCAGCTCCGCCTCGCGGGTCAGGTCGAAATGCAGGTTGAGCAGGCGGGCCGGTTTGACATCCTGATCAAGGCTGTCGACCGGCGCCTCGTCGAGGACGCCAAGCGCCATGTTGGCAATGTCGAGCGGGGTGACGGCCATGGTTTTAGGCCTCCGTCTGTTTGGATCGGGAAAAGCAGGCATGGTGGGGTGGATTGTGGGGAAGGTCGCGTTCCATCGCGCCCCCTCTGCCCTGCCGGGCATCTCCCCCACGAGGGCGGAGATTGGATGTCGCGTTGGCTTTCGCCAATCGCCAATGTTGAAGAAAGGGCGTTGTCGGTGAAGCTGCCGATCTCCCCACGAGGGGGAAATTGGATGTCGCGTTGGCTTTCGCCAATCGCCAACGTTGAAGAAAGGGCGTTGTCGGTGAAGCTGCCGATCTCCCCCCAAGTGGGGGAGATGTCCGGCAGGACAGAGGGGGGCGCGACGGACGCGACCGCTGGAAAACTGGTGGGCGTTCCCAACATCGCCGCGCAACGCGGCGATGACATCCTGCGGCGTCAGCCGAAGTGTGCGCTCGCCGGCCGCCCGCGCGACTTGGCAAAGGCGCTTGCTGGCAATTTTTCGGCAGCTCTCGCCATCGCCAAACCCCGCTCAAGCGCATCCTCGAGGCTTGTCGTGTAGTAGGCGGTGTTTTCCAGGCCGCTGAAGAAGTTGATGCGGTGAAGCTCGCCCTTTTTGCTTATGACAATGCCGGCTTTTCGAAGCACATCCTGAACTGCCTTGTAGGTCATATCCATGGTTACCCTCCATTGCAAAGACAAGGCAGCATCGCCCGCTTGTGTAACCGTTTGGTGGCGGCGATTGATCAATGTGCAACAACAACAATTCTGGGGCAGCACAGCGCGTGAATTGGGATTAGCCACATCGGCCGACCTGGCGCCCAGAAGAGCGGGACTCTGACGCCCCGCCCTCGCCTTGCTTCATCAGGCCTCGGTCGTCTTCAGCGCAATGAACGTCATGTGCTTGACGCTCGACGCCGTGCGGTCCCAGTTCGCCGCCAGCGCCAACTCGGCATCGGTGGCGAATTCGCCGGCCGTCGACGCGTCGAGGAAGCGGGTGCCGGGCACATGCGGGACGAAATGCCGGCGGGCGACCATTTCGGTGACGCCGCCGCCATGGCCCTGGCGCGGCTTGCGGTCGAACTCCAGCGGCCCGCCCTCGGTATTGACCGGCAGCTCGTTCCACAGGATTGCCTTGTCCTTGAACATGAACGCCGTGTAGACGCCCGCGGCGACCGGGATGTCGTCGTCGATGACGGCCCGCAGCCCCATATAATAGGGGATCAGCGGCCCGCCCTGCTCGGACGGCGGCACATAGTCGATGAGGTCGGCGAGCTTCAGCGCCTTCATCTGCTTGGAATGCATCCAGATCGTCTTGAACTTGTCGGCGCGGTCGCCCATCAGATAGGCGGCCTCGATGATGTCGGTGTCGACGATGGAGGCGCCGGTGATGCGGACGAGGTCGCCGGCATCATTGGCGAGGTTGTCGGCCACCACCCCTTTCAGGATGCCGAGCAGCGTCAGCTTGTTGGCGCGCTGCCAGTAGTCGGTCTGGCGGCGCACGATCAGCTTCTGCGGGTCGTCGCCGGCCAGGATCGAGGTCAGGTCCGGAATGCCCCACGCCTGGGCGCGGACATTGCGGGCGGCGACCTCGCGGCGCGCGCCGATCTTCTTCATCTCGATCGAGTCGGCCGGATCGTCGTTGACCGGCTCGGACGGATCGTTGCCGAGATCCTTCCAGCCTGGCATGTCGACGGAACGCCCGCCCATGGAGAGCTTCGAGGCGATGGCCGGGTCGGAAAACAGGATCCCGGCCTGGTAGATCTCGAGCGACTGGACGTGCTCCTCGAACGAGTATTGCGCATAGACGGACGGAACGATCGCGTCCGCGATGCGGGTATAGGCGTCTGCCATTTTTTTCTTTCCTTCAGTTTGATTGACGGCTGCGCCCCCTCAGGCCGGATGAGGGGGCATCCGGATGCGGTTGCCCTATTTCAAAGGGGGTTGTTCGGTATCCATAGATCGGGGTTTTCGCCGGCCTCGCGTGCCAGCCGCCGGGCGCGAACGGGGTCGCTTCTGACGAGGGCCGAGATATCGGTCAGGTTGCGTTCGCCGGCGGCGTTGCGCTTGAACGGATTGCCTCCGCTCAAGGCCGCGCCGCCGTCGATCGTGTCTTCCCTGAACATCGCCTCGCCGACCGCGTGGAACGCCTTGGCGATCTGCGGATCGGTCAAGGCGCCGTCAGGCAGGAGGATGCCCTTCGCCTTGTAGGCATCGACCAGCCCGAGCTTCTTCATCGCCCGGTTGGCGACCTCCAATCTCCTACGAAAGCCGTCGCTGTCGGTCGGTCCCCAGTCCCGGACCAGGTCGTCGTGAGTGGCCTCGACCGAACGGGCAAGGGCGATCTGCTGCGCCTTGGCCTGTTCGGCCATGTAGCCGACGAAGCGGTCGTGATAGGCCTGCGCCACCTTCGGCGTGGCGCCGGCCTCGACCGCCCACGCCTTGGACGCGTTGGCGAGCTCGTCCGAATAGGCGAAGTTTTCGGGGAGCCCGTCGGGGCGCCTGTACTCGACCTTGTCGGGCGATGTCAGCGGGCGCATCGCCTCAGGCAGCCGGGCATGGAACCTGTCCCAGTCTTCCGCCGCTGCGTCCGCTGCCGGAATGCGCAGGCTTTCGCCCTGCTGCCGTTCCAACTCGGCATAGGATGTGAGAACCCGGTCGAGGCTTTCAGGCTTGGTCCAGCCCTTGGTTTCAGCGAGCTTGCGGTTGCCTTCGGAGAGACCGTCAAACCAGCTCTTGCCGGCCGGCGGGGCGGACCCGTTGTCCCCGGCGGCCGGTGGCCCTGCAAGGTTGCCCGCCGGTGGCGACGCCACCACGGACCCGGCGTCTGCCAGATCTGTCATGAGAAAGATTCCTTCTTGTTGTTTGCAAATGGAAACGAGCACTGGCCAGTTCAGCCGGGCGTGTTATTGGATTGTTGGGGGATCGGCTGGACCCGGCGGAATCGTTGCGGCCGCAGCCTGATTCTTTTCGACAGAACCTGGCCCTATCGTCTTGTTCGAATACGATCTTTCAGAACCGGAGGCACGCACCGTCAAGACGAAAGAAACCATGTCGCATTTCGTGACAAGCGGTGCCGCGGTTCCGCCGCAATGCAACCGCACTTGGCAAACACTTGGCAAAACCAGCCAGTGTATTAGTTCATAGGCTTCAACGGAGTATCAGACGATGACCATGTACAAAGCCATTGCCGCCCTGCTTGTGACTGCCGCGCTGGCAGGATGTGCACAGACCGAAGGCCAGCAAAGAGCCACCACGGGGGCCCTGGTCGGCGGCGCTGGCGGCGCTCTCGTCGGTCAGGCCCTGGGCCGCGACACCAAGAGCACGGTCATCGGCGCAGCCAGCGGCGCCCTGCTGGGGGCGGTCGTCGGCAGCGCGACGACGCCACAGCGGCGCGGCGAACAGCTTTGCCGCTATCAGGACCGCTACGGCCGCATCTACACCGCCCGTTGCGACGACCGCTACTACCGCGGCGATTATTGATAGCCCGTTCTCCCCGTCACTATACGGGGAGAAGGTCCCGGCAGGGGGATGAGGGGCAGCGCAGAATTCTGAGATGCTGGCGCCGCCCCTCACCTGCCTGCCGGCATCCTCTCCCCGTAGAACGGGGAGAGGGGCGCAGTTTCAGCGTCGGCGCAGTCTACCCGATGGTTTTGATCCTTACCCTCAGCGCGTTTAGACGCTATCGTCTGCTATCCAAAGGGGGCGATCGATGCGATTTTTGATGACTTCGCTGCTGGTTGTTTGTTCAGTTTCCGCACACGCCAGACAGGCTGTCAGTGTTGAGCGGATCGGCGATTGCCTGGTCTTGCCGGTGGCCGCTGTAGACAATCACGTCAAAGCCACTTTCGAGGTGACGTTGAACAAGGTCGGCAAGGTCAAGTCGGTTACCGTTGTATCTTATGATCCACATTCGGAGGCGGCGGCGGAAGCCGCCCAGCAACTTTTGAAATCGGTCCAGAAGTGTTGGCCGCCAGGTGTCAAAACCAGCCCGATGCGGATCACCGTAGATTTGAGCAAGACTTAACCATAAGGCAGTTTCATCACCCTACCGCCCCTCCAGCCGCGCCGCCTTCTCCAGCGCCGCCAGTTGCGCTTCGTCCAGTGTCAAAAACCCCATGATGTGCTGCACCACTTCGGCGCGCGCGTTGCTCAGCGCGCTGTGCAGTTCGAAGCCGTTCGGCGTCCTGGTCTTGGCCATCCACTCGCCATAGGACGGGCGGCGGTAATAGCCGGTCGCCGCCGTCAGGTCGGCCAGCACCATCTCGCCGTCCTGGCCTGAGAACACCCTGAGATAGGCCCTGGTCAGCGCATCCTGCGCCTTGGCCGGGCCGCCGGCCTGGCGCGAATGGGCGAAGCGTTTGCCGCTCATGCGCTGCCCTCGCCGCCCTGCGGCATCAGCCCGCTGAGACTGTCGAGCAGGCCGCTGTCGCGCGCCTGGACCGCCGCCGGCACCGCATCCCTGGCAACCTTGCCGGCGGCGGCGATCGCCGCCATGCCGGCCTGCGCTTGTTGCGCCCTGGCTCGGGCATCGCGAATATCAGCCACCTCGTCCTGGCGGCGAAAGATGCGCTGCGGGCTGCGGCCGGCGCTCTGCACGATTTTTAGCGCCTCGTCGCCGTCGATATTGTCCATCACGCCGGGGTCGAACTGCGCCATCTGCATGGCCGTGGTCACCACCTGGATGGTGTCGCGCGCCTCGGCCGAGCGGCGCAGCACGTCGAGCGGGCCGGTGAAGGTCGGCCGCACCGCCTTGCCGGCAAGGCTCGCCGGCGGCAGGAAGCGGCTGTCTTCCTCATACAATCCCTTGTCCTCGAGGATACCGAGCTCGCGGTCGAGATTGGCGGCAAAGCCGGCCTGGATGATCGAGCCGGAGGGCCCGAGCAGCGCGCCCTTCTCCTCCTGCCGGATCAAGGCTTCGGTGGCCGTCATCTGCGGGTTCTGCACCAGCGTCTGGAACAGGTTGACGAACATCATGTCGCGGATCTCCTCGGCCCGGCTTTCCGCGTAGCCGAATGCATGGGTCGGGTTCTGGCCCACAGCGATCGGCGCAATAAGCGGCCGGCCATTGTCGTCGATCAGGCCGGGATAGTTCTCGCCGGGATTGAGCACCGGCACATAGTCGAGCCGCGCTTTCGACGCGGTCGCCGGATCGGTGATCTGCTGCAGCGCCCTGAGGCCCGAGCGGCGCACGGCATTTTCCTCGCGCACCGTGGTCAGCGCCTCGATGGTCGGCGAGATGCCATAGGGGTCGCCCTCATGGCGGCGCCAGTTGAAGCAGGACACTGGGAAGGAGCGGAAACCGCTCTCCCTGACGATGACCTCCTCGTCCTCGACGACGTGATAGGAGGCGAAGGCCGTGTCGAGATACTGGTAGGTGCCGGAGAGCCGGTACATCTTGCGCTCGTCGCGCGGCTGGATGCACTGGATCAGCGAGATCCTGGTCTCGCATTTGGCCGGGTCGTCGACCAGCATCTTGATCCGCGCCGGCAGCTTGTCATAACCGAGCAGCTGCGCCGCCTGCCGTGCCGTGCGCTCATAGCGGCGGTGGAAAATGTCGACCTGGCCCCAGCGGTTGCGGCAGAGATAGCCCTCGACCACCGGGATCGAGGCATAGCGGATCAGCGTGCCGCCAAAGCCCTCCTCGGCGTAGAGATAGGCTGGGCCATAGCGCACGACGTTGCGCAGGCAGGCCTGCGTCGCCGGCACGAAATTCGAATTGGCCGAATAGCGCAGCGCAAACAGGAAATCGCGAAGCGCCTCCGCCCATTCCTTCTCCTCCTCGCTCTCCTCGTCATTCACGGCGGCGGTCGACAGCCCGTGCCATTTCTCCGACTGCGGAATGATCAGGCTTTCCAGCCCCGCAGCCAGCCGGTTGGCGGCCGAGTTGATGGTGTTGGCGTAGACACGGGCGCCGCGCCGCTGCTGCCGCTCGGCCTGCGGTTCCGCGCCCCGGCGCCCACTCCAGACATCGGGCGCGTCGGGGTCGCAGAATTCCGACACCGCCTCCCAGACAGCCTCATACTGGCTGCGCTCGCTCTCCAGTTCCGCCTGTCGCGACAGGATATCGTGGGCACGGGAATCGCTCGCCATGGCATTTCCTTGTTCTGATGTATCAGCTTGTTCGAAGCCCAGATATTGCCAAGGCCAGGTCGAATTTTGTTCGCTTTTGCGATGTTCAAGGGGCGCGGGGCGGCGACTCAAGGAGATCGATTTGATAATGACGGAAAGCCTACCCGGCGCCCTGAAGCGGCGAAGCAAGCAGGTTGCAAAGCGGCTGATCGGCTACGATTCCCGCAACTGGCTGCGCATCAGGCAGATCGAGGCGTTCACCGCGTTTCTTGAGGCCGACGGCCGCAAATCCTCAGACGTGATCGAGATCTCGCCCGGCTGGAACCGCCACTGGAAGACGATTTGCTCCAACTATACATCGGTCGATTTCCCTGATTTCGACATCTGCAAGGACCGCACCGACCGGCAATATTCCGTCGTCATCGCCGACCAGGTGCTGGAGCATGTGCAGCGCCCGTTTGCCGCGGCACAGAATATCCACGCCATGACCCGGCCGGGCGGCTGGGCGATGGTGGCGACGCCGTTCCTGTTCAGGGTGCATGCCAGGCCGCACGACTACAACCGCTGGACCGCCGCCGGCCTCAAGCAGGTCCTGGTCGAGGGCGCCTTCCCCCAGGCAAACATTGAAGTGTTCAGCTGGGGCAACAAAGCCTGCGCAAAAGCCCATATCGGCGGCCCGGTGCGCGCCTACGGCCTATGGCGCGACCTCAGCAACGACGAGGAATATCCGCTGATGGTCTGGGCCTTCGCGCGCAAGCCGGGGTGAGAGCGCGCAGAGTTCGACGTCGGTGCTTGAATACCCCCCTCTGTCCTGCCGGACATCTCCCCCTCATAGGGGGAGATTGGATGTCACCTCGGCTTTCGCCAACCACCAACGCTGGAAGGCCGGCGGGACGCAGAAGCTGCCAATCTCCCCCCTTGAGGGGGAGATGTCCGGCAGGACAGAGGGGGGTGCTGCCAGGCGCTACCCTTGTCGCCACGTCACACCCCCAGCAGCACGCGGCGCTGGCCGCTGAGTTCACTCGGCGACAGATCGGTCTTGACCGTGCCGGCGGTGCCCTGGCGCTGCTCGAGCTCAGCCCGGAGCGCTGCTTCGCGCGCCTGCACGTCCTTGTCGGCAATGGTCGGTGTCGGTGGCAGCGGCTTCAGCGCCGGCGGCTTTTGAAAAAGGCACATGGTTCCAGCTTTCTCCAAAGTAAGGCGACCCAAAGTCAGACGACCCAAAGTCAGACGACCTTGTCCAGTCGTAGAGCAAAAAATCTTCGCCGTTCTTGCCATAGCCCGGCAGGCGGCAGCGTTGCGTGGCGCCCAGCCGGGCCAGCCAGCGCAGCGCCAGTTCATTGGTGGCCAGCGCCCGGGCCTCGACCCGCCAGGCGCCGTGCGCGGCAACCTGCGGACCGAGCACGGCGTGAAAGAACGCCGTGATCCCAGGCACGCAGCGCCTCATGCGGCGCGTGCCCCAGCTCCAGGCGATCCATAGGCCGCCGCGCTGCTCGGCGGCGCCAAAGCCGGCCTCCGGATTGCCGTTCAGCTCGGCGACATAGGCAAACCCCTGCAGCGCGGTCAGCGCCAGCAGCGCCGGCGACCATTCGTCGAACTGGCAGTCGATCTCCGTCCGGTCCTCGGGCCGCAGGTTGGCGGCGATGTAGGAGAGGTCGCGCAGCGTAGCGCTGACAATGCGAACGGTCATCGGCGGCGTCCCCTCACCGGAACGCCCCCAGCGGATCGCTCTGCCCTGGCTTTCGCCGTGCCGTCTTGAACTCGGCCGGGTCGACCACCGCTTCCCTCAGCATCATCACACCATAGCGTGTCGCCGCCATCAGGTCGTCGCGCAGCTTCACCACCTGGCCGTCTTTGCGATGGTAGAGCCGAAACTCCTCGAACCAGGGCAGAAGCGTCGAGAACACCTTGAAGCGGCCGCTCTGCATGCGGTCGAGCATCTCCATCAGCCCGGCCTCGACCGACACCGAACCGTCGGCGAACTGCGCATGGCTGGAAAGCATGTTCAGACCATGCGCGCCATATTGCCGGGCAAGTGCCACGCCCGCACCTTCCAGCGTCTCGCGGCGGCCGTCGCGGCCACGCCCAGGGCAGCCATTCGCCCCACGGTTTCAGGGTCAGCGCCTGCATGGCCGGCGTTTGCTGCGAGGCGCGGCAGGCTTTTGCGACATAGACGACGTCGGCCTCCGTATCCCAGGCGAGCTCGACAGCAGCGGAAGGGTGATCCCAGCCGAAATCCAGCGCCCCGAGCCGCGGCCAGTAGCGCGGCAGCCGGAACGGCTCGCAGGCAATCAGGTCCTCCGCCACCGGAAAGATGCGGCCGGAGCCCAGCACCGGAATGCCCCTCGCCCGCGCCTCGCGCTCATGCGCCGGATAGGCCGATACGATCGCGGCGCGCTGCTGCGGCGTGTAATGCTCGGCATCATCGATGGTCATGAAGGTGACGTGGCGGGTCATTTCTTCGCCCTCGCACTTGAATCATGTTGGCAGGCGCCGGCCGTATGGTGTTGTTTGGGAGAGATTTTTCGGGCCAAGGCGGCCGCTCTCCCTTCTCCCCTTGTTGTGGGAGAAGGTGGCCTCGCCCACGGGTCTTGCCTCCGGCAAGCCCGAGGACAGGCTCCGCGAGGTCGGATGAGGGGTGTTAAAGCTTGGCAAACCGCACTCCGTCCAGCACCCCTCTTCCGTCTCGGCGCTGCGCGCCGATCCACCTTCGCCCACAAGGGGAGAAGGCAAGGCCACCGCCCCCTCACCCCATCCCCTCCACCTCTTCCGCCGACAGAAACAACAGCACCACTTCCGACATGCCGAGCAACGGCGTGAAGGTGACTATGGTGATGCCGCCTGTGGCGTTGGTGCGGGTCAGGCCTTCGGAATAGATGTCGAGCGGTGGTTCCTCGTCGAACCAGACGCCGTGCAGCGTTTCGCCCTGCCACTTTTCACGGCCCTTCTCAAAACTCTTGAACGACAGCACCGATTCATCGGCCTGCACATCACCGCCGCCGCCATGGCGCACGACGACGCTGTCCAGCCCATGCGGCGCGCCGCGCCCCATGATGGTGCTGACAATGGCGTCGGCCGGGATCATGCCGGTGCCCCACGCCGCCGGCTGCTGCGGCGGGCCGATCAAAATGCGCTGCGGATTGTCGCGCGTGCCCTCGGCGGTGACGCCCGCCGCCCACAGCCGCACGGCCGTGTCAAAAACCTTGCCTTGCCACCACTCGGGATAGCGGCCGGTGAGATGCATCGCCCATTCGGCGCCGCCGGCCCTTGTCTTGCCGAGCTGGTTGCCGGCCATGAACAGGCGTTCTCGGTTGGCAGCACCGGCCGCATGGAACTCGGCCTGTCGCGGGTAAGGCCGGTAGGCGGCAAGCTGGTTAGTGCGCCGCCTCCGGTCCAATTCCCTGAGCAGGCTCAGATACTCGGTCTTCGCCGTCGCGGCCCGGCTTTGCGAGGCCCGGTCTTGCGACGCCGGACTTTTCGAGAAACGGCCGCAGGACGGCTTCGAGGCCGCGGATGCGCTGCCTGATTTCGTCATCGCTCAGTGCTTCCAGACTGTTGATGTTGAGATGCAGATCCTTGGGCAGCACCGACAGCACGATCTTCAGATACTGATCGGGCTTTTCGGTACGAACCTCGGCGATGACGCCGGCGCCATGCGCCCGGAAATCGGCGCGGATGGCGTCCAGAAAACCATCGGCCAGCGTTTTTTCGCTCGCTTCGGCCGGCCGGACGGCTTGGGTTCGGCCACATCAGCCGGTTCGTCGTCGAAAGGTTTCTCGGCCATGGCCTACCGCGATGCTGGTGATTGGCGAAAGCCGGGGTGACATCCGATCTCCCCCCAAGTGGGGGAGATGCCAAATTTTGGCAAAGAGAGGGCAGGACAGAGGGGGGCGCTGTCCCGCCGACATTTGATATCGGCAACACAGGCACAAACGTTCGAGAAGGCTTGATATAAAAAAACCCGCCTCGGTGGGCGGGTCGTTGGCGCAACTCAGCACCATGACTATATTCCTAGCATAGCTGCCGTCACAAAGCAAGCGAAATCTCGCGGGCCGGCCTAAAATTCGGCCGCCCGCCGCGCTATGGTGCAGGGATCGGAACCGGTGTTCGCGCGTTTGCAATTTGCCAATGGGAGCAAAGCCATGAATGTCGCCAATCTGCAACTCGAGGGCCTGCTGATGGCCGTCGCATCGATCAATCAGGTCCTTGTCCGCAAGGGCGTGCTGACGGTCGAAGAGATAGACATCGCCTTGCGCAAGGCCGAAGCCAGCGAGACCAGCGAGGAGCGCTCAGAAGGCATGTCGGCGTCGAGCCGCGATGCCGTCAACTTCCCGATCCGGCTGCTAGAGCTGGCGAACCAGTGTCAGCCGGAGGCGGACATGCCGTCCTTCTCCAAACTGGCGCGCATGGTCGGCCAGATGAAGGAACCCTACAACGACCAGATGTGACGTCGCGATCGCCTCGCCGTATCGGAACGCCGCTTGCCAGCCGAGCTACGATCAGCTGGCCAGTGCAGCCTTCCAGGTCAGCACACGGCCCGGCCCATGCACGGCGGCAAACAGCAGCCCGGCCAGGAAGGTAAAATGATCGACGAAAAAGCCGAACTCGGCCTGGTTTCCGGCCCAGTGCGACGGCCCGTGGAAGGCAAAGGCGAGGAACAGCACATAGGCGCCGGCGACAAGAGCGGCCTGCGAGAACAAGGCGCCGGTCAGGAAGCACAGCACCAGGACGACTTCGAGAACGGCCGCGCACCAGGCCAGAAACAGCGGGAACGGAAATCCGGCGGCGGCGATGTAGCCCGCGGTGGCGCCCATGTCGATGAATTTGAAGGTCACCGCCATGAGGAAGACGGCTGCGAAGATCAGGCGGCCAGTCAGGATTGCCGCGGTCTGCCACGGCGGTTGAGCCGGTGATTGGGTGGTTTCCGATGACATGCCGTCCTCCAGGGTTGCGACCGATTTCGCCCCAAGGACGTTGCACCAGCCGCAAACCCGACATGCGGCGCCTTCCCCTTCTCCCCTTGTGGGAGAAGGTGGCCGCGAAGCGGTCGGATGAGGGGCTTGGCATCGCCGCATTCCGTCCAACACCCCTCATCCGGCTCGGCGCTGCGCGCCGATCCACCTTCTCCCACAAGGGGAGAAGGGATCGCGGCGTTTACCCTGCCTTCGCCTCCGGGTGGCTGATCGGTGCCCGCACAGTCCCATACTGGCCGCTCCAGCGGTCGGTCATGTCGCAGCGTATGTCCCACAGCTCCGGGAAGAAGCGATGCAGGGCGCCGGCCTGCAGCAGTTCGACCGGTCGGCCCTTGAGCGATTTCGAGCCGAGCCCGATCGAGCGGTGGATGAGGTAGAGATGATTGGCGCGGAATTTCTGGAACAGCTCGTCGAATTCGATCAGCGCCTCGGCGACGACATAGCTGTCGCCGTGGTCATAGCTGACATCGTAGACATCCTCGACCGAGAGCCCGCGACCATCGAGATAGGACGCCTTGAACGCCCGCCACAGATCCGGCGGCATGCGCAGCAAGAGCTTGAAGCCCGGCGATTCCTGGCCGCTGCCATTGCCGAGCTGCAGCCGAATCTCCTGGTATTCCTTGGGCGACATGGTTTCGAGCAGGTCGAGCTGCGCCGTCATCAGGCGCATCAGCCGATGCACCCGCCCCATCAGCGTGACGATGCGATGGGTGTTCTGCTGCTCGAGGAAGTCGACGACATCGACCAGCGTGTAGGCGATGAGCTTCATCCACAGCTCCTCGACCTGATGGACGATCTGGAACTGCAGCTCGTCGGCATTGACCATCTCGGCCAGCGGCTTCTGGCAGGCGAGTAGCTTGTCGCAGCTGAGGTAGACGCCATAGTCGCGCATCTCGGGCGCTTCGATACGGGCGTAATAATCCGGCTTGTGCATGGCAGCTGCTCCTTTGCCCGGCCCATAGGGCTCCTGTTCGGTCCGAGCCCCGCAGTTTAGTCGCTTTTCACTTGAACATTGTCGTTTGTGTTATCCAAATACCAGAAAATGGAGGACGATGTTCGTCCATTGCGAAGGTTTGGAGAACGTATGATGCTGAATGCCGTCGACCGGAAGATCGTCGCGGCACTGGAACGCGATGCGCGCACCTCCTTCGCAGTGCTCGCCGACGAGGTCGGCTTAAGCAAGACGCCGTGCTGGAAGCGGGTCAAGGCGGCTGGAGGACGCCGGCATCATCCGCGGCTACTCGACGCGGGTCGACCCGGCCAAGCTCGGCTTCGGCATCGAAGCCTTCATCCAGGTGTCGATCGATTTCGAGCTCTCCGAAGCCTTCGAGGCTGCAGTCCAGGCGCATCCGCTTATCCGGCGCTGCCACGCCACCACAGCCGAGGCCGACTATCTCCTGCAGATCGTGACCGTCGACATGATGGCGCTCGACAGGATGCTGCGCGTCGAGCTCAGCCGCCTGCCCGGCGTGCGCCGCACGATCACCTCGATGGCGATGCGCGAGATCAAGGATGACATTTCTTTCGCCAATGCCGTGGGGCATGCGCAGCAGAAGGCTTAAGGCGTGTAGCCCAGCGCGGCCAGGGCCGACAGCCCTGCAGCCAGGCCAATTGCGATAACAATGCCGAAATGCCGTTCGACGAATTTGCACCCCTGCCAGTCGTATCGCATTTCTAAAAACTCCGCCGCGTAATCTGGGGCAGCGTGTTCAGGCGTCAAGGCCGGGTCCTTGACAGGCGTTAGACAGGCAGCTGCCATTGTTCATATCGTGGTTCATATCGGAACGTGGAACGACGGCCGAGCATTCCTGCGCTAAAGCTGGGCTTCGATGGCCGCCTTGTCTATCACAGACCATACTTCTACAATCTTTTTGTCCCCAAATTCATAGATAACATTCTCGGCAAAGGAAACTCTCCTCCCATTTACAGGGAGGCCGAGGAAGCTTTCTTTCGGCGTGCAGTCGAACCCGAGCCGGCTCGCTATGTAGGGCGGATCGGAAATCAGCATCTGGACGTTGAAATAAAGGTCCGGAATTTCAGCAAAGTCTCGCTCCAGCATTTTGCGATAGCCTGATAGACCGAGCCGCCGGCCGTTGTGGACCACTTCATCATCAACGAACTGCCCCAGCTTCGGCCAGTCCTGCTTGTTCAGGCAGGCAATGTAGTCTCGGTAGATGTCACAGAGGTCGGTTCTGGTTACGGCGATTGCTCCCGTCTCTAGAAGGCCCTGCTGAAAGCTCATGCTCAAGCCGATGATGACATGAAGCAGCTTCATGCGCGGATGAGAAAGTGCTAGACAGCGTCACTTCCTCTATTCCCGCTTCGTCTAATGGTAGGACAGCGCCCTTTGAAGGCGTGAATCGTGGTTCGAGCCCATGAGCGGGAACCAGCAGCTCACCGGTCGGGGCAACCGGTCAGACCGGCGTGCCTCCCCTTTTCCAAACTGGCATGGATGGTCGGGCCGACCAAGGAACCCTATAACCACCAGATATGATGGAGGACGACATGGCCGACGACAAATCCAGGAGCAAGCAGGACCGCAAACCGGCCGCCGGCGAGGAGCCTTACGACGTAGCGGCGTTTGCGAAAAAATATGGCATACCGCCGAGCGAGGCCGCGACCATCATCAAGCGGTACGGGCCTTCGAGAAAGAAGCTCGACGCGCATATGGCGAGCCGCAACGCCTGACCCGCATCGGCGGCGGCCTGCAGGATAGGTGTTGCGATTATATTAGCCTGAGCGCATATTTTGTCAGCCGGTGAACCAACCAAGCCGGTCAGGCTCGGCGCCAGCCCCTCCCTCGATCCCCTCGACGCCGAGCCGCTGGGGGATCGGCGGCCCTGGAGGCGAACCATGCCCATGTATCTCTCACGATTCAGCTATACGCCCGAGACCTGGGCGCGCCTGATCGAAAACCCCGAGGATAGACGCGAGGCAGCCCGCACCTACATCGAATCGGTAGGCGGAAAGCTGCACGGGTTCTGGTACGGCTTCGGAGAGCACGATGGCTGGAACCTGTGGGAAGCGCCCGACAACGTTTCGATGGCATCGGTCATGCTTGCCATTGGTGCGGGAGGAGCGCTCAGTTCGTACGAGACCACCGTTCTCCTGAGCGTCGAAGAGACGATGCAAGCGCTTGGCAAGGCGAAGTCGGTCCGCTATCGCCCGCCGGGAAAGTCCTGACCAGTCGCGCATCACGGCGCCGGACCGGTTTCGCGGACTTTTCGCCCGGCTAGCCCGGAGAGATCCGGGCTAGGCTCGCCGTCCGGCTGGTGCCGGCGCGCTCGCCCGTGTCTTGCGCGCCCGTGCCACGCTCGCTTGTGTCGCGCTCGCCCGGGTCGCGCACGCCCGCGCCACGATCGCTTGCAGCGGCTCCGGCCGGTGCAGCAGAAATCCCTGGCCGAAGTCAATGCCCATATCCGCGAGGATGTCGAGCGCATCCTGCGCTTCGATCTTCTCCGCCACCACGGAGCAGCCGAGGCTCCTGGCGATGCCGGATATCGCCGAGACGATTTCGCGGTCGAAGCGGCTATCGGCAATATGCTCGATGAACGAACCGTCGATCTTGATCGTGTCGACGGGAAAGCGCCGGAGATATTCGAACGAGCTCATGCCCGCCCCGAAATCGTCGAGGCTGACGCGGCAGCGCCGCTCGCGCGCCTTGCCGACGAACTGCTCGGCAGCTGCGAAATTGGTGACCGCGGCGGTTTCGGTGATCTCGAAGCCGATGCCGGAATGCGGCGCCCCGGTCTCGGCGATGACAGCGTCGACGAAATCCCAAAGCTGCGGGTCGCTGAGCGTCTGCGCCGACAGGTTGAAGCCGAGCGTGAGCGCCCCTGACTTCAGCGCCGGACCATGAAGCGACAGCGCCGTCGTGATAATCCAGCGGTCGAGCCGCGAGGCGACGCCGAACCGCTCCGCCGCCGGGATGAACTCGCCCGGCGGGATCAGCCGCCCGTTGCGGCCGGCGAGCCGCGCCAGGACCTCGACATGGCGGCTTTCTTGCCAGGGTTTTCCGAGCTGGTGGATTTCCTGGCCGAACAGTTTCAGCCTTCCGTCCGCCATGGCGTCGACGGTGTCGGCGGCCAGCCGCGCCGCATTGAGGCCGCTGGAGCCGGATGTCGTCTCGGGCGAGAACACCGCGAAGCGATTGCGCCCGGCGGCCTTGGCCGCATAGCAGGCGTCGTCGGCGCAGGCGAGCGCGTCGGCCACTGCGGTATTCGCATCGGCGACAAAGGCGATGCCGATGCTGGCCGCGAGCTTGCGCGACGCCGCCGTCGAGCCGAGGTCGGCATCGCGAACCGCCGCGAGTACGGCGCCGGCGAGACGCTCGGCTTGCGCTGCATCGCAATCAGGCACCAGCAGCGCGAACTCGTCGCCGCCGAGGCGCGCGGCGTGCACCGACGGCGGCAGACAGCCCAGAATGCGCTCGGCGACGCTCTTCAGGGCAAGGTCGCCGGCGGCGTGGCCGGCGAAGTCGTTCAGTGCCTTGAAGTAGTCGAGATCCACGTAGAACACCGCGAGCCGGCGCGCCGTTGCGATGTGCTCGGCCAGCAGCCGGTCGAAAGCGGCGCGGTTCAAAAGGCCGGTCAGCGCGTCATGGCGGGCCGCATGGGCAAGTTCCTGCTCGCGTTGCTTCGCCTCGGTGATGTCGCGCACCGTGCCCAGGATGTGGCCCGACGACTGGGCGTCGGCGAACCGTATCAGCGATTCGAGATATCGGATTTCGCCGTCCCGCTTGATGATGCGGTATTGCACGGCGACGACCTTTTGGGTTTGCAGCGGCGCCAAATGGGCCCGCTCGGCGGCGGCCCGGTCGTCCGGATGCAGATAGCTGTGCCAGAGGTCTTGCGACACTTCGTCGGTGTCGGCGACAAGCCCGTAGATGTCCCGCGTCCGCTTGTCCCAGTAGCTTTTGCGTGCGGCGAGATCGTGGTGCCAGATGCCGGTGCCGCTGGCCGCCAATGCCAGGCGAAAGCGGACGTTGACCTGTTCAAGCTCTGCTTCCGCCTGCTTCTGCTTGGTGATGTCGGTCTGGACGCCCATCAGTCTGACCGGCCGGCCTTCGGCGTCGCGTTCGACCACTCCGCCGCGATCGAGAACCCATACCCAGTGACCGGATTTGTGCTTCAGCCTGAGCTCGGTTTCGATCGAATCGGTCAGGCCGGCAATGTGGCGTTCGCCGCTGGCCACCGCCCGCTCGCGATCGTCGGGATGCGTCAGCTGCAACCAGAGATCGCTTGTCTCCGCAAGCTCACCCTCGCCATAGCCGAGCATCTGCAACCACATCGCCGAGTAAAAACAGTCGCCGCTCGCGAGATCCCAGTCCCAGACGCCAAGATGCGCGCGTTCGAGCGCCAGTTCCCAGAACTCCCCGTCGCGATTTTTCTTTTCGGCCATGCTCTGGACTTCGCCCGCCTCGTCGCCGCCATTGTGTGGCAAAAGCAAAGAAGAAACCGTTACTGCGCAGCGGCCGGGGTGGACGGCCAATTTCTCTCACCCTGACACCCACGAGGCGGGAATTTTGCGGCAAGCGCAGCCACAGCCGGGTCGGCGCCAGCCTCACTTCTTGCCTTGCGGGTAGATCGCCTCACCGCGCTTCAGCATCTCGACGAAGGCGGCGATCTTCTTCTCGCGGCCAGCCTCGGTCTTCATGTTGTGGATGCGGAAGGCGAGCGCGAAGCGGTCCTGCGCGCTGAGCCCTGCCAGCATCGCCTTGGCCTTGGGCTCGGCGTCTATTGCGGCCTGCAGATCCGCGGGGATTTTCATGTTCTTGCCGCTTGCATAGGCGCGCCCCCAGCGCCCGTCGGCCTTCGCCGCCTCGACCTGTTTGAGCCCATGCTCGGTCATCCGGCCCGCCTCGATCAGCCGGGCGACGTTGTCGACGTTGATCTGGCTCCAGATGCTCTTCCTGCCGCGCGGTGTGTAGCGCTGCAAATAGCTCTTGTTGTCGAGCCCCTTGCGCACGGCATCGATCCAGCCCCAGCACAGCACGACGTCGATGGCCTCCTTGGGCGTGATCGAAGGCAGTCCCGAACCGACCTTGTGGATCTTGATCCAGATTTCTGTCTCGGTGCCGTGATGCTTGCCGAGCCAGGTGTAGAAGCTCTCGGCATCGCTGAATTCGCGCACCTTGGCGGGGTCAACCTCGACCGGCGCCATCAGCGGGTCCGCCTTTCTGTGGTCGTCATCGGTTCTCCTTTGTCGCTGCTTGGCTCCGATCGAATGGAGCAACAGTGGCCTTGTTGCAAGGCTGGCGCGAAGCATTGCTTCGCGCCGCCCATGGCGGTCCTTCAAATCGTGATGTAATAACCTGCGGCCTTCCGGCTCGGCGCTGCGCGCCGATCCACCTTCTCCCACAAGGCCCACAAGGGGGGGGAAGGAAAGGAGCCTCACTGCAGCTGCGGTTTCTTGAGAAAGCTGTTGCGGTCGGCCGACTTGACGCGCAGCCAGGTTTCGCGGCCATCGCGCACAACCCGCAGCGGGATTTCGGCGCCCGCCGGGTTCTGCCACAACTTGCGGTAGAAATCGGCGAGCCCGTCGACTTCGCCGTCGCGCACATCCGAGATGATGTCACCCTGGCGCAGGCCGGCTTCGGCGGCCGGGCTGCCTTCGGCGACGCTCATCACCACGACCTCGCCATTGCTTTCGGCGGAGAAGGCGCCGAGCCATGGGCGCGGTGGCTTGGCAACCTGGCCGCGTGTCAGCAGATCGTCGAGGATGGGCGGCAGCAGGTCGATCGGCACCACCATGTTGATATCGGCGATCTCGCCGGCGCGGCTCATCTGCAGGCGCAGCGAACCGATGCCGAGCAGCCTGCCGTCCTGCCCGATGAGGGCCGCACCTCCCCATGACGGATGAGCCGGCGCGGTGAAGATCGCCTCGTCCAGCAGATATTCCCAATAGCCGGCGAATTCCTGCTTGGTGACGATGTACGCGCTGACCGCCTGGCCGATGCCGTCGGCGAGCACCACCGGGTCGCCGGCCATCGCCCTGGCCGCGTCGCCGAAAGCCACCGCGGGCAGGCCGAGCGGGGCCAGCGCCTGCACCAGGCCGAAGCCCGTTTCCTGGTCGTAGGCGAGCGCGTGCGCGGGAATCACGCGCCCGCTGTGGTCGGTCAGCCAGACTTCTTCCGCCTCGGTGATCAGATAGCCGATGGTGAGCACCAGGCCGTTGTCGCGAATGACCACGCCGCTGCCTTCCCGGCTGGTGCCCAGCGCATTCGCGGTGAAGGCATCATCCGGAATCGACGCGCGCACCGTTACGATGGACCGCAAAATCGTATCGATGGTCATGCTCTCAATCCTGGCAATATTCACGACGACCGTGGGCCGGCATCTTCTATAGCTATGGCGCATGTGACGAGGCGCAAGGGCCGAATGCAATCGCGCAGGCTTGCGCTGCCGACATCGACAATAGTTCAACACAAGTTGAACTTCCGTCAGCCCGCACTACCTGTATCTATGCAAGCTGATCCTCCCCAAGACCCTCCCCGCTCACATCAAAGGCCTCCGAAATGAACCAATACACACCGCCGAAAGTATGGACCTGGAACAAGGAGAATGGCGGCGCCTTCGCCAGCATCAACCGGCCGATCGCCGGCCCGACGCATGACAAGCAGTTGCCGGTCGGCAAGCATCCGCTGCAGCTTTACTCGCAGGCGACACCAAACGGCGTGAAGGTGACGATCATGCTGGAGGAACTGTTGGCGCGCGGCCACAAAGGCGCCGAATATGACGCCTGGCTGATCAGGATCAATGACGGCGACCAGTTCGGCAGCGGCTTCGTCGAGGTCAATCCCAACTCCAAGATCCCGGCGCTGATGGACCGCAGCGGGCCAAACCCGATCCGCGTCTTCGAATCCGGCTCGATCCTGCTGCATCTGGCCGAGAAATTCGGCGAGTTCCTGCCGACCGAGCAGCCGGCGCGCGCAGAAACCCTGTCGTGGCTGTTCTGGCAGATGGGCTCGGCGCCCTATCTCGGCGGCGGCTTCGGCCATTTCTACGCCTACGCACCGGAAAAATTCGAATATGCCATCGACCGCTTCGCCATGGAGGTGAAGCGCCAGATGGACGTGCTCGACCGGCGCCTGGCGGCAAGCGAATATCTCGGCGGCGACGCCTACACGATTGCCGACATCGCCGTGTGGCCCTGGTATGGCGGGCTGGCCAAGGGCCGCATGTACAACGACGCCGGCGCGTTCCTGTCGGTGCAGGAATACAAGCACGTGCAGCGCTGGGCCGACGCGATCGACGCACGGCCGGCGGTGCAGCGCGGCCGCATGGTCAACCGCGCCTTCGGCGAGCCGGCGATGCAATTGCACGAGCGCCACGACGCCAGCGACTTCGACACCAGGACGCAGGACAAGCTGGCGGCGGAGTGAGCAGAGCGACGGAGCTGGAGCGGATGACGCGCTGCGCAGTATCGGTCACATGCACCCCGAGATATATACTGGTTGACTAAAGTAACGGAACGTCCAAGGCACATTCCAAGAACCGAACATGTCCGCTTTCAAGCGGTTTAGACCATACTGTCTATCTGATGAACATCATGGTCTAGGCATGTTTATATTTGTGGGGGCCGACCTGAATCTCGAAACCGCATGCAGTCTCGACGGTCCAGTACTCGCGGGTCGCGGTCACTGTGTGTCTTTCGTTCGGCCCTATAGATCAGCCGGACGACGGACAAAAAATATCCAAGCTGCAGAACGATCAGGGTGAGGACCGTCCAGCCCAGCGCCTTCCAGATTGAACCCGTTGCCAAATAAGTCGAGAGCGCCACGACGAATGCCGCGGCGGTCATCCCCACCAGGAACTGTGGAAAATTCATCGCTCTTCAAGGCCGCCCCGGAGCTTCTAACAGCCGCGACGACCACCCTTGCCCATTTACCCCGGACCAACGTTTTCACCCTTTTGTTGGTTGCGCAAGGGGCAAATGGATGGGAAGCGTGCGCATGGTTGATGCAGAGGCGAGCGGTGCGCCGAAGCTGCCAATCTCCCCCCTTGAGGGGGAGATGCCAAGTGGGGGCAAAGAGGGCAGGCCAGAAGGGGGGGCGCTGTCCCGCCGGCGTCAAAAACTACTACAGGCGCAACGCTCAGGCCGACATGGCCAGCGGCCTAGCGCTCTTGTTGGGGATCTGAATGTCGATCTCCAGCGTCGACATCGTCTCGCCGCGATCCATGGAGACCTGCAGATAATCCTGGTCGATCTGCACGTGCCTGGCGATCACGGCCATGATCTCCTCGCGCAGCACCGAGACGAGATCGGGCTGGCTGCGGTTGCGGCGCTCATAGGCGAGCAGCACCTGCAGCCGCTCGCGCGCCACCGGCGCGCTGCCGCGCCGCTTGAAGAGGTCTAACAGGCTCATGCTGCCCTCCTTCCAAAAAGCCGATCGAGAAAGCCCTTGCGCTCGAACGGCACGACGACCGGCAGGTCCTCGCCCTCGAGCCGTTTGGCCGCCTCGATATAGGCGCGGGCGGCGGAGTTGGTCGGATCGCTGAGTGTCACCGGCGACCCGAGGTTGGAGGCCTTGAGCACGTCCTGGCTCTCGGGAATGATGCCCAGCAGCGGCGTCGACAGGATTTCCAGCACGTCGTCGATCGAGAGCATTTCGCCGCGCGCCGCGCGCGCCGCATCGTACCGCGTCACCAGCACATGCTTGGCGATCTGCTCGCCCCGCTCGGCCTTGACGGTCCTGGCGTCGAGCAGGCCAATGATGCGATCGGAATCGCGCACCGAGCTGACTTCCGGGTTGGTGACGATGACCGCCTCGTCGGCAAAGCGCATGGCAAGCTGCGCGCCGCGCTCGATGCCGGCCGGGCTGTCGCAGAAGACGTAGTCGAACACCGAGCTCAGCTTTTCGATCACCTCGCCGACGCCCTCCTCGGTCAGCGCATCCTTGTCGCGCGTCTGCGAGGCCGGCAGCAGGAACAGTGTCTCGACCCGCTTGTCGCGGATCAGCGCCTGCGACAGCTTGGCCGTTCCCTGGATGACGTTGACCAGGTCGAACACCACCCGCCGCTCGGCGCCCATGATCAGGTCGAGATTCCTCAAACCCACGTCGAAGTCGACCAGCGCCACCCTCTTGCCGGTTCTCGCGACGGCGGCGCCAAGGGCGGCCGTCGAGGTCGTCTTGCCGACGCCCCCCTTGCCCGAGGTGACCACCACAACTTTGCCCATCTATGCCTCCTTATTGTTGTTCGTATTGTTAAGCGTTTGATTTATGCGATGCGCTTAAGTCTTTGTTTTAATTCCAAAACTGCTGCATACTTTCGGGCGACTGCATTAGCTGAACGGCGCTATGCGCAGCGTGTCTTTTTCCAGAAACGCCTGCACCGCTTTTCCACGCAAGGCCGGCTCCATCTCCTCGGCGGTGCAATACCAGCCGTCGACCGACAGCAGTTCGGCCTCGTTTTTGCGACAGAAGATGCGGGCCGCCGAATGGCCGAGCACACCGGCCGACGCCCGCCCGCGCAGCGTGCCGTAGACATGGATCGAGCCGGCGGCGACGATCTCGGAACCGGAGGCAACGGAGCCCAGCACGATGACATCGCCATGCGCGTGGAAGATCGACTGGCCCGAGCGGATCGGCGTCTTGACCATCAGCGTGGCCGGCGCTTCCGGCACCCTGTCTTCTGACCGCTTGCCCGGTTCCGCCCTGCCTTCTTCCGCCCTGCCCGTCTCTTCCGGCCTGCCGGCAGCCTTTTGGTCGGCCTGCATGAGCAGCCCGACTGTGGCTTCCTTGGCGCCGATCAGCACAGGCGGCAGACTGGGCTCAAGCACCGTGTTGCCGTCGAGCTCGATGGCATAGATGCGGATGCCGCGCAGGCCAAGCTCGGCAACCAGCGCTTCGATCTGGCTGACCGCGGGCTTCAGCGTGTTGAGGTTGAGCACCACCGGGCGGCCGGCAAAATAGCCGGGAGAATTGCCGATCCAGCGGTCGAGACTTTCCAGCCACTCCGAAAGCGGCGTCTCCGGGGTGAGCGTGAAGGCGACGAAGGAGCGGGCGCGAAAGCGAATGGATTTGGTCTCGACGGGGGCGGCGAAGGTCACGGACAGCGATTCCTTACTGATAGGTAAACGCTAGCCAGCCATGGTTAACGAAAGGTTAACGGAAGGGGAGTTTGCGGCATCCGGAAAGCTGTTACTGACAGGTCAGCAAACCGGCGGACAGCGCTGGAAATCGCCAGCCCTTTCCTCGACACCTTGCTGGCTAAGTGCCCTTCGCTGCGTCCTCGATCAGTTCCGCCAGCAAGCTAGAGAACCGCTCGTCAGCCCTATCCCCAATGTTTCCCACTTCTCTCGCCACCATCCCGGGCGAAGAGACCGACACTTGTCCACTCAGCTGCACGTTGACCGTGAACGTCCTTCCGACCACCTCCTTTTCCGTTCCCCGCTTCCTGTAGATCCTGAACCGAATAGATGGTGTTGATGCTTTGGCTTGGCGGCGTGGCGCGGTGTCCATCTCGACGGCCACCTCGCCTGCTACGTCAGCCCTGGCCGTTTCCAGCGACGCAACCACGACGTCGTTTAGCCAGGCCCTTGCTTGCGCGCCGAAGTCCACCCCCTCGGCCTTCTCATTGCCGACCTTCCCCTCTTGCTCACGGCGAGCTTCCTTGCCGCGGTCAAGGGCATCTTTGAACTTGGACATCATGGTTTGCCTCCGATTGTGAGCGCATGAGACCAATCGCCATGCTCCTCCTAATGGGTAGAACGCGCACGAGCGGTGTGCGTTGCGTAAGCGGAGCCCGCGGTTCGCCGCTGCGCGGCAGTATCCGCGGTCGACCGCCGGGATGGCGGCGGTGATCGCGGCGCTGTGGTGGTGGGGTAGCGTGTCAGCAGCCAGCCGGACAGCGCTGGAAATTACCTGCCCTTTCCCACAAGATGCCTGAACATCCCTGGGGCTCGACATGTGCAACCTCTACAACATCACCACCAGCCAGGAAGCGATCCGCCAGTGGACCCGCGCCTTGCGCGATAGCCTCGGCAATCTCGAGCCCTCCATCGACATCTACCCCAACCAGCCCGGCCCGGTAGTGCGCAACGCGCCGGACGGTGAGCGGGAACTGGCCAACCTGCTGTGGGGCATGCCGACGCCGGTCGAGCGCGTGAAGGGCAAGGCCGACTACGGCACCACCAACATCCGCAACCCGCAATATGGCCACTGGCAGCAATATCTCGGCGTCGAGAACCGCTGCGTGGTGCCGCTCACCAGTTTTGCCGAACCGAGCCCAACGCCGGGCGACAAGGATCCGGATACCGGTATCCAGAAAAACTACTGGTTCGCGCTGAACGAGGCGCGGCCGCTGTTCTTCTTCGCCGGCCTGTGGACGCCCTGGCAAGGCGTGCGCAAGGTCAAGGATGGCCCCGGCGAGTTCGAGCTCTACGGTTTTCTGACCACCAGGCCCAACGCCCTGATCGCGCCGATCCACGAGAAGGCGATGCCCGTGATCCTGACCACGCAGGAGGAAACCGAGACCTGGCTGACCGCACCGTGGTCGCAGGCCAGGCACCTGCAGCGCACGGCACCCGACGACGCGCTGGTGATCGTCGACAAGCCGGCCACACAGATAAAATTTCCGCCGCAGGCCCCACAGGCGCCGGTACAGGGTTCGCTGTTCTAAAGCTTGAATTTTTGCAGCACCCAGATGTAGCCCTTCGGCGGATGGTCCTGGTCGACGAACTGGGTCTTCACCGTCGTGTCCGTTCGGTTGCACCGCTTGCATCTGAATCGGATGGTCTCCAGCGGCTTGTTCCAGCCCACCACCTTGGCCACGTCGTGGGCCCGAAAACGCCCGACATGGTAGCAGTGGCCGCACTCGACGATCAGCAGCATGTTGGCCTTCGCGGCACGTCCAACGCTGTCCATCGGCCCGGCCATGGCCTCATTTCCGAGTCAAATAGCCCTCGGGAAGCGGAAGCAGGCCAAGATCCGGCATCTGGAAATCGGGCTCCTTCTCCGCTACGCTGGCCATCACCTCATGCAATTTTTCGACAAGCCCGCAAAGCTGCCAAAACAGCTCGCCATGCGCCTTCAGATGCAGTTGCGACGAAAGCACCGTCCTGCGCAGGCTGAGAGCGTCGCTGATGATCGCCTCGGCATGCCTCGCCGACAGCCTGTCAAACCGGCTTTTTCGTCTGCCCATCGCGGCTCTCCCCAGTTTGTGAGCAACCGCCCCACCACTGACAAATAGGAAGGCATTCCTCGCCAAGTCAATTCACACTTGACATTTTTGTTCCCGTTTTGTTCAATTTAAACGGAAACTGTCGGAGGCATCGTCATGGACCACATCGTGACGCTGGACAGACGCCAGGAGGCCGCCCTTCAGGCGATCGCCCAAAAGTTCATCGCCCAGCACAAGGGCGACGCGGTGAAGGCGCTCAAGGAGATGATCGTGCTCAATGGGCACCTGCAGGAGCGGCTTGACGCCGTGGAGGGACGGCGCCGGGCGACGCGGTAAGCGCCTAGAGATGACGGTAGCAGGACGCGTGTTCAATCGTGCCGTTCGAAGGTCGGCTTAGCGCCTATCTTGGTCATTCGAAGCAATTTCGCTGTTACTCGAAAGCGGACATCGGCAGCGCGAAGCTATTGGTCCTGGTTGCGCCATGTTCAGACATTCGCGGTGCTTCTCCAGAGCGGACGTTAGCTCATCGGTAGGAGTCGACCTGCGGACCATGCCTGATGGTAGATGTAGGGAACGGCGTGACCCCCATGCGATGAAGCGGCGGTAGGCCGCCGCTCCGAATTTGAGCGGCCCGTCCGGCAACGCTATAATTGACCGGCAGGGGACGTTATCGATGACGCAAATCAGAGCCATGACTGAGCAGGACGTGCCGTCGGTATCGCTGCTCATTGGAGAGTCTTGGCGCAGGACGTACTCGCCAATCATGGGTGCCGAGACCGCGGCCCTGATTTCGGATGAAGATCACACGCTGCAGCGGATTGCGGCGGAACTGACAGACACCAAGAAAATGTCGTTCGTGGCAGAACGGCCAGACGGCTCGATTGCCGGCTACGCGATGGCTAAGATGAATGAAGCCGGCGACGTCATGCTTGACCGGCTCCACATCGATCAAAGCGAGTACGGCACCGGGCTAGCCGCTAATATATTGCACGCTGTCTTTGCCGCCCATTCCGGCATCCTGAGCATCGCACTCGAAGTGCTCGAGGGAAACGACCGGGCAATGGCCTTTTACCGCAAACATGGTTCGAAGTGGCCGCGTTGCACGGTGCAGAAGGCCATGCATCGTTGATTATGCGCAAACTGCTATCGCGCGCCTAGTCGGAACTCGCGCATCGAACAGTACATCACGTCTTCCGTCCCCAGCGCACCGGCGGCCTCCCCGTTCGCAATCCAAATAGACGTCTTTCAGCTGTTTGATTGGCATGTCAGCGTGAGCGAGCGCGAGGGACTTAACAACTGACATAATCATTTTGAGATCCTCCCCAGTTCCCGTCGGTCAACATTCAGTCCTTGGGGTCGCAGGTGTAGTGCCGTTCGAAGGTCCCGTCCGCGCGCCGCTGCTTGTCGAAGCCGCGATGTAAGGCTCGATCGCGCGCTCGTGGACCAGCCAAAGGGGATCTCGGCCGAGGCGTAGCTACTGCCGGCGGCCAACCGTTCGGGATCGAGGCTGAAGCGATCCTAGTGCGCTCGATCGTGCTGACCGCACCTGCCTCCGCAGGGCGGGTGGCGCGGCTTCGCAAAGCGCACATGATTTCGTCACGAGAGATGCCGATGTCGCCAAGGAC